>CAZALW010000015.1:0-19589 GCA_964485705.1 uncultured Thiotrichaceae bacterium | reverse complement strand
TCGATAAAAGTATCATCACAAATCCGTGTTTTTGAAAAGTGCCTATCGCATCGTGACGTTTACTTTCGTCTTTCAGTAAAAAGCCAAGAATAGCTTCTCCATAATAACGACTTATTACATAGCCACAAACACCTGCTAATATAATCCCTGTCAAGGCGGCAATAGCACCATAAGTATGACCAAGAAAGTAGCCTGCCAGGATAGCAACGGTTAGTGTTGGTATCGCAATAAATAAATCTGCAAATAACAATAATGCGACTATAGTACCTACATAAACAGGTGATAATTCTTTAGCCTGTGTTAACCAGGCTTCGATCTGCTCTAATGATAATATTCCAGTGAACTTTATTAACAAAAAAGTGCTGGCAAAAAGAGTAGCGATAATTAGAAATATTTTTAGTAATGATTTCATTTTTACATGCCTATCAGCAAAGTGCACACAATCTTGATGACATCTTGTGATTACAAACGGCAAGCACCAAAATGACCAGTTATCATCTCGACCAGCGGGAGAGATCTTATTCTACCGTAGTACAAGATCTCTCCCGCTGGTCGAGATGACACATGCCTATCGGCAAGATGTGTGCACTTTGCTGATAGGCATGCATTTTTAATCTCCTTAAGAATTCTTTAAAATTCTTTTTGCTATTGACGGCGCTAGCCGTAGAATAATCCTGAGAAGTTTGACCTTGCCAATGTAATGATCTGGAATATCACGTTCTATACCACGAATTATTGTTATAGCGGCATCCTCAGCAGAAACTTTGTTTTTACCCCTGCCTTTTGTCATCGAGGTATCAACCAGCTCCAGAAAAACTTGCTGCACACTAATATTTGTTTTTTCAAGTTGATAACGCAGTGACTGTGTGAAGATGTTTAATGCGCCTTTTGTTGCACAATAAATAGCCGAGGATGTTTTTGGTGTCAGTGCAAGCGCAGAATTAATATTTAAAATTACCGCCTTGTCTTGATGTAACAAAACAGGTAATAATAGATAGGTTAAACCACAGACACTGGTAAAATTTAAGCTTATCTCATGAGATATATTTTCATATTTGAACTCGTCATCCAGGAATGTTGGTGTGTATTGGACAGCCGCGTTGTTAATCAGTATATCAATTGATTCAAAGTTCTTGACAATGGCATCTGCCACGGATTCCATTTCATCAAGTTTTGATAAATCGGCTTTATAGGTGATGATCCCTTCAAAGACCTGAGCAAGTTTATTGAGTTTTCTGGCATTTCTGGAAATTACGATTACTTCATTATCAGGATGAAGATACTTCGTCATTTCATAACCAATGCCGGAAGTGCCGCCAGTAATTACAATTCGTTTTTGTTTGATGTTCATGAGTGCCATCTCATTTTAAGTTAGTATTTTATGTTACTGTTCAATATACTAAGTTCGTAAAAATGGGCAGTCATTAACCGAGGTTAAAATTCATGAATTTTCGTGAACTGCTACAGCTTGAAGGAGTGTCAGTAATAAAAGATAAGGGTGAACATATTTTCATGCAGGGTGATTCAGACAGATCACTGTATTTTGTTCAATCAGGCTTACTGAAAGCGTACTACATATCTAAAGATGGCAAGGAGTTTGTAAAATCATTTCTCTTACCTGATGACATAATTGGTAGCCTGTCTTCAGCCTGGTTAAAGCAGAGCTGTTCCTTCAATCTCATTTGTCTGGAGACTACCGCTTTACTAAAAATCCCTTTTGAGATACTCCACGAATACAGTAAAAAGGATCTGGAAGTTGCTAGTGATATGATTGAATCATTAATCTTTTTTGCTATGAAGAAAGAACGGCGAGAATTTGAATTTCTATGTTTGAGCGCTGAAGAGAGATTCCGAAAAATAGCTGAGGAATCCCCTATGATTTTAGATAAAGTGACGCAAAATGATTTATCTCGATATTTGGGTGTTACACCAGTTGGCTTGAGCCGAATAAAAAAGAGAGTGTGTAGCAAATAACAATGCGCGATGTTAATCAACTTGTATTAATCGTTGCATAAGTATTCGCAGTGTGTGCTTTTTAAACTGTCGGTAGCATAGCCTGTCCCCGCGAAGGCGGGGGGATGCTACCGTCAAGCCCCGCTTTGGCAAACATGGGGACATATTTACGGCGTGTTTCAAAAGCACACACTGCGAATACTTATGCAACGCTTTATACAAACCCTGCTATGGTTACAAAAAATGGTAACGAAATAATGTTTAAAAAAACAAAACGGATACCGGCAATAATTACATTTGGTTTAACTGCTATTGTTTCTGCTTGCGTGGTGGTTCCAGTTACAGATGTATCATATGTTGGACGCTGTGGTGTTTCTCCTGACCATAAAATACTAAAAATTGTAGATGTATCAAAAGCAACAAATTCATACTATTCAATAAGCGGCCTGGTACTGACTCCTATACTTCTACCGACAACCGCTATCATTTCCGGTATTTATGTTTTAACCAATAATGCTTATTACTCGGGTAAAAACATAGTGCAGTGTTAACTACTAAGGAGAAGGCTGAATGTCGGGTAATCAGCCTTCTCCTTAGTAAATATATGATAAATAACCCCGGCTTATTGAGCAATTATCAGCATCATCACTACAGAAATATCATTCTGTAGTCACGGTTTCCTTTATGTTATCCAGCGCAGCATTCATGGTATGCCAGGCCAAAGTCGCGCATTTGATACGGATAGGAAACTCGCGTACGCCACTGAGTATGTTTAATTTGAAATAGCTTTTACCCAGTTCTTCGCCGGTGGTTAACATATTGTGCATATCGCTGAACAGTTCGCGGGCATCGCTTACTGACATGCCTTTAACTGCATCGGTCATCAATGAGGCTGACGCAGTTGAGATGGCGCAGCCGGCACCGTCAAACGAGGCGTCTTTGATGATGCTATCTTCAACTTGCAGGTAGATATTGAAGTCATCACCACAGATCGGGTTAAAACCGTGGGCGTTACACAGTGGGCCTGGCGGGATGCGCATAAAATTTCGTGGTGCACGATTGTGATCCAGAATCATGTCTTCATAGAGTTGCCGTGAAATATTCATTGCATAGCCTGTTGTTGCCTGCTTCCCACATTCATGTCGTCCAGATTCAAACGTTGATTCACCCATTGCTCAATGCGCTTGTGCAGGGGTGAATCGGGCATTTGCTGCAGTACCTGGCCGACAAAACCTTTGACCAGAAAATTGCGTGCGGTTTGCGCATCCAGCCCTCTTGAGCGCAGATAAAACAGCATGTTCTCATCAAGCTGTCCGATGGTGGCACCGTGCGCACATTTGACATCATCGGCGTAGATTTCAAGCTGGGGTTTGCTATCCATCTCCGCTTTGCTGGACAACAACAGAGTGTTATTACTTTGCTGTGCATTGCTTTGTTGGGCATCTTTGTGCACATAAACCCGGCCATTAAAGACCACTCGTGAGTGGTCATCGAGCACACCACGATAATCCTGGCGACTGCTGCAAGCCGGGGCACTATGTTCTATAAAGCTATGAAAATCCATATGTTGTTTTTCATCGGCGATGTATAAACCGTTAAGTACACATTCACTGCCGCGTTCAACCAGTCGGGTATGAATGTCGCTGCGTACCAGTTTGCCGCCGGTTGAAATCATTGACGAGCGAAACTGTGAATCACGTTGTTGTAATACGGTATGACTGGCAATGTGTGAAGTTTGCCTGCTTTCCTGTTGTATTTTTATATGTTCAAGGTTTGCGCCCAATGCCAGTACGGTTTCACTGACCGCGTTGACCAGCCTGCTGCTATTATCGAGGCCGGTCTGGCTGAGGCTGTCATAGTGTTCGACCACAGTTGCTTGAGCATGATTATCCAGTAATATCAGATTACGCGGACATACCAGCAAACCATCAATCGCAGTCGTCAGATACAGCACATGTATCGGTTCTTTGATTTGTTTGTTTTTAAAAATATGCAGGTACAGGCCATCATTTATCGCCGCAGTATTAAGTGCATTAAAGCCATGCTCGGCAGGGTTTGCATAACGCGCCAGATAAGGTTGTAAAACATCCGGCTGTGTGCTGATGGTTTTTGCCAGGCTGGTTATTTCAAATTGTGATTGATCATGGTTGAAAATGGATAACTGCGGCGCAAAACGACCGTTAACAAAGACTATGCGACAGTCTTCATCTGCACTTAAAAAAAGTTGTTCAATGTCCTCGGTCATTAGCCCGAAACAGCTACTGTCACTTAGCGCGAACGCCTGTTCCAGCAAGGGTTGAATGTTGGTGTATTTCCAGTCTTCGTGTTTTTTATGGGGAAAGCCTTTTTCTGTCAGTGTTGACAGCGCGCTCTGGCGTATTTGCTGTAACCAGTTTACATTTTGCCCTGCTAATGCAGCGGTTTGTGCGCGTATGTTTTCAGTGACTGGATAAGTGTTCATCGTATTATGCCCTGGAATTATGTTCCGCTGGCTTCCAGCCAGCCATAACCTTTGTCTTCCAGTTCTAAAGCGAGTGATTTGTCACCGGATTTGACGATGACCCCGTCACTGAGGACGTGAACAATATCGGGTTTGATGTAATCCAGTAGACGCTGGTAATGGGTGATAACGATGATGGCGTTGTTGTCGTTGCGTTGTGCATTAACACCATCGGCAACAATTTTAAGCGCATCGATATCCAGTCCGGAATCGGTTTCGTCGAGGATCGCCAGTTGCGGTTCTAACAGCGCCATCTGGAAAATTTCGTTGCGTTTTTTCTCGCCACCGGAAAAACCTTCATTAACCGCACGCTCCAGCAGTTTTTCATCTATTTTCATTAACTCGGCTTTTTCATTGACGATCTGCAAAAAATCCATGGCATCGTATTCGGTCAAACCCTGGTATTTTCGTTTTGCATTGACCGCCGCTTTGATGAAATACACCATGTTGACACCGGGTATTTCCACCGGGTATTGAAAGGCAATAAATAAACCTTCACGGGCACGTTGTTCTGTTGGCATGGTTAGCAGGTCGAGACCGTTAAATAACACACTGCCGGCATCCAGTTGATAACCGTCACGTCCGGCAAGTACATTTGCCAGGGTTGTTTTGCCTGAACCATTGGGTCCCATGATGGCGTGGACTTCACCGGATTTTACTTCCAGGTTGATGCCTTTGAGTATGGCTTTGTGGTTGACGCTAACGTTGAGATTAGTGATTTTTAACATGACAGACTCCCGTTATTTAGCCTTTTTTGTTCGCTGTTATTATTCCGGTAACTCCTCAATAAGTTTATGCACTCGTTCCCATGCTCTGCGTGGGAATGCGTATCAACAGCCACCGATAAACCCTGTGCTCATGTATGCGTTCCTACGCAGAGCGTGGGAGATACTGCTACTATTAATGTGCTGCTAAACACTAAAACTTTCACCGCAACCACACAGGTCTTTTGCATTCGGATTGCTGAATTTAAACTGGCGACCTAAACCTTCACTAATAAAATCAATCACTGTGCCTTTGATGATCGGGTAGCTGTTTTCATCAACCGCTATTTTTATATCCCCATTAATTTCAAACACTTTGTCATCGGCCTCGGTTTCATCAAGAAAACCAATGTTGTAGGCGTAACCGGAACAGCCCAGGGTTTTTACGCCAAGACGCAAACCAATGCCGTGGCCACGTTCTGTCAGCATGGTATAAACATGGTCGATGGCTTGTTGTGTCATGCCAATAGCATTTTTGTTGGTACTTGTGTTCATCCGATGGCACCTTCGAGACTGATGTTTAATAATTTCTGCGCTTCAACCGCAAACTCCATGGGTAATTCATTGAGTACCTGTTTACAGAAACCATTTACAATCATGGCGATGGCTTCTTCTTCATCAATGCCGCGTTGTTGGCAATAAAATAACTGATCCTCACCGATGCGCGAGGTGGTGGCTTCGTGTTCTACGCGGGCACTGCTATTACGCACTTCCATGTAAGGGAAGGTGTGGGCTGCGCATCGATCACCGAGTAATAATGAATCACACTGAGTGTGATTGCGTGCATTGTGTGCATTGGCTGAGATGCGCACCAGTCCACGATAAGCATTGTGTCCGTGCCCTGATGAAATGCCTTTGGACAGGATGGTGCTGCGGGTGTTTTTACCGATGTGTATCATCTTGCTACCGGTATCGGCCTGCTGATAATTGGCGGTCATGGCGACAGAATAGAACTCGCCCACTGAATTGTCGCCGCGTAATATACAGCCAGGGTATTTCCAGGTAATGGCGGAACCGGTTTCTACCTGAGTCCAGGAAATATGTGAGTTATCGCCCCGGCAGTCGCCGCGTTTGGTGACAAAGTTATAAATGCCGCCTTTGCCATTTTTGTCACCCGGGTACCAGTTTTGCACGGTGGAATATTTGATGGTGGCATCTTTCAATGCGATCAGTTCGACTACCGCCGCGTGTAACTGGTTTTCATCACGCATCGGTGCGGTGCAGCCTTCCAGATAACTGACATAACTGCCTTCGTCGGCAATAATTAAGGTGCGTTCAAACTGCCCGGTATTGGCCTGATTAATACGAAAATAAGTCGATAATTCCATCGGGCAATGCACGCCTTTGGGGATGTAACAGAATGAACCATCGGTGAATACCGCAGAATTAAGGGTGGCAAAAAAGTTGTCACGATACGGCACCACGCTGCCCAGATACTGTTTAATCAGATCGGGGTGGTTTTTCACCGCATCGGAGAATGAGCAGAAGATAATACCGAGTTCGGCCAGTTCGCTCTGGAAGGTGGTGGCGACCGAGATGCTGTCAAACACCGCATCCACGGCGACCCCGGCCAGGCGTTTTTGCTCACCTAGCGGGATACCGAGTTTGTTGTAGGTGTCGAGTAGTTCCGGTTCGATTTCATCCAGACTTTTGGGCGCGCCACCACTGGATTTAGGCGCAGAATAGTAAGAGATGGACTGGTAGTCGATAACATCGTGGTGGATGCTGGCCCAGTGTGGTTCTTCCATCTCCAGCCAGCTTTGATACGCCTTCAGTCGCCATTGTAATAAAAATTCAGGTTCATTTTTTTTTGCAGAAATAAAACGGATAACGTCTTCATTGAGACCGGGCGCGACCGTATCGGTTTCTACTTCCGTGACAAAACCGTGTTTATATTCCTGATCGACCAGGCGTTGAATGTCCTGGTTACTTTTCATGGTAGTACTACCTCGGCAGACTGGTTGATAGCATATCTATCTTGTTACTCAATTATTATACGAATAACCTAGTAAAATAGTCAAGTATTACCCATAGAGTCTGTCATGTTATCCGGTATGTGGTTAATTGTATTTTTTATCTGCCAGGCAAGTGTTAATAACACTATAACTGCTACAGCCAAATGCGGAGTTTCCGTAAAAGGCGTATTTAGTGATGTGGCTACAAAATGTGACGATTATCTGAAATTAATAATAGAATTTCGGTAATTATGTGTGTCATTAAAGATTATTCTCGTAGAGGTGTGCGGAGGATGGGGAAATAGCACTGGGGTTTTTGTTTACATGATTGACCGAAATCAATATTCTTATATATATAAGCGTCAAACTGAAAATAGTCCTAAAAATAAAACAACAGGAGGTAGTCATGAGTGATGTGCAGCAATTTGTAAATACCTGTACCACGATGTTAAACGAGGATATTACCGAGCAGGAATGTAAAGTGCTGTCGAGAGTTTTCAAGTTGCGAAAGCTTGCTGTTGATGAGGTTTTGCTGCGTGAAGGCGAGCAGGATGATACCTTATATATCATCGTTGAAGGAGAGCTAATCGTTACGCGTGACGCTGGCGGCGGTGAACATGTTACCCTGCACCATCTGAAACCGGGGGATATTGCAGGAGCTATGGGCTTTGTCGATGGCAGCAGTCATTCTGCTACGCTGAGTGCCTGTAAACAATCCCATGTTCTCGAACTGCATCGTGATGCGCTGGAAGGTCTTGTTGATGACCAGCCTCAGCTGACATATAAGATCATGAAGATGATTATCCGTTCTGTTCACAAGACATTGCTGCAGATGAACCGCCAGTTTGTCGAGATGAATAATTACATTATGAAGGAGCACGGTCGTTACTGATTGGCGTTATCTGGTGAGTTTTTAAGAAGCCCCGGGCATTTTTATTGTCCCGGGTTTCTGGTAAGGACAACCACTTTTTCTGCAAAATTTTTACGAAATATCATTCATCGTTATTATTAAGGTCTCTCTTAATATATATATTTTTACACGATTTTTTCTATTCGATGCAATCAAATCACCGCCTCATTCGTATCAGGATTAAGGCACATATGGTTGTGTCTTAATACAAGGCTATGTCACCGTTAAGTGTTGAGTTTTTGTAGCTATTAAGATTAGCTCAAAAAAGGATGCAGGTCATTGATTTATCAGGTCGCTGGTAAATACGTCCATGTAAGCTCCACTGCAACATCCATGTTGCAGTGGCCTGATAAATCAATGACCTACATCCTAACCATGGCGATAGGCTAAATATTTACAAAAACTCAACACTTAACGGTGGCATAGCCTAATACAATGAGGTCGAGAGGTTACTATGAAAGATAAAAGTCAGTTACTCAAAACAACGTTAGCCGGTGTCATGGCTATTAGTACGACAATGTTGGCAGGCAGTGTTTTTGCGGTGCCGGATAACCCGAAACAGTGGGAAAAATGTGCCGGTATAGCAAAAATCGGGATGAATGACTGTGGCGCACTGGATGGTAAGCATGGATGTGCCGGTAAGGCGAAAATAGATAATGACGATAACGAATGGGTTTATGTTCCTAAGGGAACATGTACCAAAATTACCGGTGGTTTTGTAGCAGCGATTAAACCGGCAAAATAAGATGAGCGGGCAGTCAGCTATTTTGCCGGAAAATGCTGTTGGTTTGGGGTTGCGCTCGGTGCACATCAAACAGATTATTCGGCAGCAACCGGAAGTGCCGTGGTTTGAAGTTTTGCTGGATAACCATGTAGCGCAAGGCGGTCTGATACCCCGGCAGCTGGCGGCTGTTCGTCATCATTATCCAATAAGTTTTCATTGTGTTGGTCTGTCATTAGGCGGTGTTGATGCTCTGGACAGGACATACCTTGCAACTATAAAACGCATGATTGCTGAATATAACCCTGCGCTAATTTCAGACCACTTGTGTTTCACGAAATACGGTGAACATCATTTTAATGATCTATTACCCATTCCGTATACTAATGAGTCTTTACACCATGTCTGTGCTCGCATTGATGAGGTACAGGATTATCTGGCAAGGAATATATTAGTTGAAAATGTGTCTGTTTATTTACAGTTTGAACGTTCTGAAATGAATGAAGCTGAATTTATGTCTGAACTGACCAGCCGTACCGGCTGTGGTATCTTGCTGGATATTAATAACGCCTATGTCAATGAGTACAACCATGGTATTTGTGCAAAAGAATTTATCGACACTATACCCATGGATCATGTGGGTGAAGTTCATCTGGCGGGTTTTGAGGATAAAAATGACTATCTTATCGATGCGCACAATAATTGTGTGAGTGAACCAGTATGGGATCTATTTGAATATTATTTGCAACATGCTAGCAAATATGACCACAGCGCACCGGTATTGATCGAGTGGGATAATGATATTCCACCATTAGATGTTTTGCTTGATGAGATGACGCGAGCAAAAGAAATGATATCCTGTTATTCACCAAAGACAGAAGTGCTGGTGCCATGTTAATGCATTTGCAACAACATGTTGCTGAGTTTAGTTCTGTATTGATCGGTTCGTCACTGGAAGAGAAAAAATCGTTTATTAACAAAATAAAAAAATCTTCAAAAATTTCGCCGCAACTTGCTATCGATATCTATAAAAATAATACACGTGTTGCAAGAATTAATGCACTAAAAGCAGTTTATCCTGCGTGTAAAAATATACTGGGCAATGACATATTTCATGCCATTGCCAAAGAGTATGTCAATGCTGATGATATCGGCTCATCAGATTTGAATAATTATGGCGTTACATTTGATCGGCATCTGAGTGCAATTCTCAAAGCCGGACGTTTACCCGAGCAGTATTATTATTTGCCTGACCTTGCCAGGCTTGAATTATTAGTTCATGTCGCTTACTACGCAGATGATGATCCGGCATTTGATTTTGAGTTGTTTGAAAGTAGTGTGCAAAAAGAAAAACAGGTTTTTTTTCGGATGAGTGAATCATTGAGTCTGCTGGCTTTTCACAACCCTATTTATGAAATTTGGAAAAAAAATTATAAGGCTGAAGGTTCGGGCGGAAGCAGTGTTCAGTCTATATCGAAAACTCAACACCTGCTAATACACCGTGAAGAAAATATACCACTGGTTTTAATCATTAATGAATGTGAATACCAGATGCTTGAAGCCTTTATTAATAATCAATCTTTGCAGGCTGTCATCGATACAATTGACTGTGATGTTGATGAGATACTGCCGATGCTGATTGCAAAGAGATGGGTTGCTGGTATTAAGTGACATGAAAACTAAAAAAATATTTGACAGGGAAGTTTTACAGAAGTTGTTTCGTTATGCATGTACATTGTGCAGCAATCAGGATGATGCTTATGATTTAATGCAATATGCACTTGAAAAGTATTTACACAATCAATCCAGTAATAATCAAAATTCCGATGTGGCTTATGTGCGTACGATTATACGAAATCGATTTATTGATGAGTACCGCAGACTAAAGCGTTTTCCAGAAGAAAGTTATGATGAAGAAAGTACGGTCGCCATCGATGTTGCATCGCTGGAAGAAACCGTACTGGCACAGGTTGAACTGGAAATAGTCTGGGAAAAACTTGATCTATTTGAACGAGAAATTTTATATTATTGGGCAGTAGAAGGCATGACTGCAAAAGAGATATCTATAGAGATTAATGTGCCAAGAGGTACCGTACTATCACGTATCTATCGTCTTAGAAAAAAGATTGAATCGACTGCAGGAGAAAACGCCGCATCAGAAACGGTATCCGGTGATATATCGGGAGGTAGCATGCATGAATAAGCCATTGAAACAATCTGTACAAGAACGCCTTCAGTTATACACATTAACAGACGATCAGCTGCAAAAACTTGAGTCTATCTCTGAGCAGGTAAAGCCGATAAGTGTACCGCAAAAATCAATTTATCCTCTGGCTATTGCAAGTGCAGTGGTTGCTTTTCTGCTGGCGTTTTTATTGACTCCCACTGTTATCGAGAACAGTGATGTGCGAGAAAGAATAGCGTTAGAGGTTGCAGCCAACCATTTCAAACTCAAACCGATGGAGATTGAAACCAGTAATATTGAAGACATTAGAAATTATTTTACTAAACTTGACTTTTTGCCAGTGAATAGCCGCCTCGTTAGTGATGCCGGACTTGAGTTAATTGGTGGGCGCTATTGTACCTTGCAGGGTATAACGGCGGCTCAGTTGCGAGTGAAAAAACCAGGCTCAAATATTGTACAGACGCTGTATCAGACAGAGTACCGAAAAGATATATTTGAAAACATGCCATTGTTGAAAGAAGGTGAAACGCCTGTTGATATTTACGTAAAAGGCATGAAAGTAAAAATCTGGGTAGAAAAAGGGTTGCTGTTTGTGTTGACTGATTTGCCAGAGAACTAAGGACGCTCATTATGTATTGGAGAAGGTTTGCGAATAAGACAGATGATTTTGTTGGTTTCCATCAAACACCTGTGCTTTAACAACAAATCGTTGGTAGCCGCCAGAAGCTATAGAATCAAATGGATAACAGGTGACTAATACAAGATCATAAGTGTCATCTGCAGCATCAATAGTATATGAACGACTATCGACAACCTTCACCTCAGTAACACTGTAGCGCTTGCTTCCAATGCTAGTTTTTATATAGATATCATCGTTAATCACAATTTTTTTCAATTTGCTAAAGTGCGTATCTCTGTGGGCGCTGATCAATTTCACGTGGTCACTGTCTAAGGTCGCACCTGCATGTGACAGCCCGGGTCCAAACGCTAATACAGCGCCACTATCACCAGACAGAACGATTTCACTTAAGCCAATTTTCGGTATTGATATTTTTGCGACAGGCCAGGTATCTGCCCATGACCAGGGTTTATTAATCTCATTATTAGCAAGTGCTTTCTGCCAGGCATTATTAATTAAAAAAGTGGCGGCATATGCTTTACCATATATCCACGTAGCATGGCCAAGGTGCCATACAGCAATAGACAAACATGCCACAACAATGAGAATACTTAAGTGTTGTTTAATTTTGATCATTATCGTGTCCTGATGATATTTAGCAGCAGACCGATACAAAGAAACACGATCATTAACATGAGGTGTACAGGGGCTGCTGTGGCAGTTTGTGGCAAACTGATTTGAGCCAGCACTTGTTTGTTTTTATGCGGTGCAGACCAGCCATGGGGTCGGTTATTTTTTACCCTCTCCTGATACACCATGCCACCCTGATTAACAGGTGTAACATCCACAGCAACAAGACTGGTGTATTGACTTACCAAATGATGAGTACGTGAAACAGCGATGATCTGGTTTCTAAGATATTCTTTAAGGTCATTATTATTGGCATCATGATAAAGCTCACTTAGAGATGCAATTTTTTTTCGCACCCAGGCGGTTCTAACACCGTCATTATTGTATCCCTGATCCAGAGAAACGGTGTACTGCCAGTTAGTAGTGCCAATATTTCCTTTGAGTGAGATGGTTTTCGATAAATTTTTACCACGCAGTAAAACAGTTACCGGTTCACCCATGTACATATCGGGTATGGGGTCGTGATAATACTCGATATCATCTCCACTTACTGTCACTTGTATATCTGTTAGTGCAGGCGATTCCAGTTTGCGAAATAACACGTTTGTCTTTTCGGCAACCTCATGTATATTGCTAATAAAGGTATAAGTGCCTCGCCCTGACCTTGCTGCACGTTGCATAAAAAATCCGTTAGGTGCAGAACCAATACCGATGGTAAATAAACGACAGTCACCTAAATGAGATTTGATATATTCAAATAAATCACGTTCATTACTGATGTTGCCATCGGTAAGAAATATTATTTGTCGCAGGTATAAAGAATCTGGTTGTATGCCAAATGCCAGCTTGAGAGCGGGTAACATCTCTGTACCACCGTCTGCATTTAATGATGCAACAAATTGTCTGGCATATTGAATATTGTCTTTGCTGGCTTGTTGTGAGTGGTTAAAAACTTTATGTGCTTCGTTATTGAACCAGATAATATTGAATTTATCGGAAGGTTTTAATTTTTCCAATGCTAAGCTAAGTGCGGACTTTGCCTGCTTGATAGAAGTCCCTGACATGGAGCCTGACACGTCCAGTACAAAAACAAGCTCTCTGGGTATATTCAGCGTATGGTAAAACGTATTTTCCGGTGGATAGATAGTAAGCAAACGATAGTCATAACCTTCATGTTGCTGATGGAAAACAGCAGCACTCGGTAACTTGCCTAATTCTGGTTTCCATTTCAGCAAAAAATCCCGGTCAGCCTTCACCTTGTTGTCACTTAATGAAACCACGTACCTGTTTTCACTTAGTGGGTTAATCGTTATGGCGTGACTGGTGCTGATGATTTTAGCAACTGGAATGCCGGCATCAATGTTGACGGTTATTGATGTGGGATTAATATTTGTAGCGCTAGTCGATGTTTCTGTGTAAACACCAGAGTCATAAGCTGGGTTTTGTATACCTTCTCTGGATGGCGTGATGTAGCGCGGCCCAACAACTAAGGGATAACGAAGAGAATATTGACCATCACGATATGTCAGTGTTTGCTGGTACTCAATTTCGACGGTCATCTTACTGCCCGGCGCAATGTTAGCCAGTTTGGTGACAAAAATATTAGCACGTTGTTGCTCAACTAAGCCCGTCCTTTGGCCATTCATTTTGGCTTTTTCATAGGTTTTTCGAGCTTGAGCCTTTTCCTGAATTTGCCCTTCTATTACTCGACCGTCAATTAACATTTTGAAATGATCCACGGCGGCATGTTCAGGTAATGGAAACACATACAAACCTTCTGCCCATAAATTGCTGACATTTCTGAACAATTGCTTAACTTTTGTGCGCACGATCATGCCGTTGACATCCATGTTTACATTGGTTTCCAGTTGTAGTGCGTTTATATAAACACCGTCAGTTGGCAACAACCAGACAGAACCATGCGTTGTAGCATTCAGATCGGGTTTGTTATCAGACTCCTTGGCATTAACTATGTTTGTTAGTGCTGAAAACACGACAAAGACAAGAATGGAAATAAATACTCGAGTAAATATCGGTTTAAAATAACTGGATTTAATATATACATTACGTAAATTGTGTTTATCATTCATTATGTTCTCCTATTACGAAAACTTATCGACGTTTCAACGGTTTAAAACGATGGCCTGCAGTGATAATCCTTTCGTCTGTCATTACCAGGTAGGCATCCATCATGTCACTAAGTCGACTGACGACAACTTGACCTGCTTCTGAACGCAACGCTCGCCGACTGTCTCTATCGAAATAAATCACGGTTGTACCGTTCATGCCAGTTATGCGGAAACCGAATTTACATAACCAGCCAATAATTAAAGGCGGGATAGCGCGTTGTTGCTGTTGAACCATTGCCTGTTTTGTCATCTTCATAATAAATTCCTGTATGATAAAAATACTGTCAGCAAAAAATACCTATCCTTTTAATTCGACTCGTTAATATCTCCTAATAAAATAATTTTCTCCTGGTAACATGTGAGAGTGTTTTGTTACGGGTCTATTAAATCAATTGATAAGGTTTCAATCTTTGGCAGTGTCTGGAGAGAAAATGGAGAAATGATGGAGATATGGAATAATCACTCTACAATGCTCACTAAATCAGGTAGATTAAATCCATGAGAGAAGTGATAGCTATAGTCGAAGATGATGTCAACCAGCGCCAGCATTATGCCGAAGCGCTACGTAATGCTGACTATGAGGTTATTGAATATGCTGATAGAGAATCAGCGATTGATGGCTTTGAAAAATTGATGCCTGACCTCGCAATCCTTGACATTATTTTAGGTGAAGAAGTAGGCGGTGGTTTTGAAGTGTGTCGGTTTCTAAAAGAGAAAAACACACAGTTTCCAGTTATCTTTTTAACAAGTCGCGGTAATGAGCTGGATCAAATATATGGCCTACAGCTGGGCGCATGGGATTATCAGACAAAACCGGTTTCACTTGAATATTTAATCACAAGAATTCGCTCACTATTCCAGATAAAAAATACTATGTCTCATAATTTAGACAGTACGCTTCATATAGGAGACATGACTCTTAATGAAAACAGCATGGCTGTACAGTGGAAAAAAAAGACGATTAATTTAACTCCGACTGAATATGATATTTTACGTGCGATATTGGAGAAGCCCAGTGGCGTGAGTATCGAAGACCTGGTTAAAGCAACAAAACAAGGCGTCGTTGAAGACAACACGATTAATACTCATATCCTGCATATAAGAAAAAAAATCAAACAAAGTGATGCTGACTTCGCCTGCATAAAAACCAAATATGGCTTTGGTTACTGTTGGGTATGCTAAATTCAGATAAGAAAGAAAAACGAAAACACCCTCTGGGTACGCAAATTATTGCATTCAGCTCAGTGTTTCTATTGGCACTACCCTGGCTGGGTTACCGTTATATGGAAGAGATGAAAGATTTTCTGGTACAGGGTCAGGGTGATGCACAATTATTAGCTGCAAGAGCGATTGCAACAGTGCTGCATAACCGTTCAGATTTATTTAATGTTTCTACAATAACAAATGACAAACTTATTGAAGAGAGTGCTCTTTACGTTTACCCGCTTAATACCATGCCTGTAATTGATGGTTATGGCAGTGACTGGAATGAGGTCTTATCCCAAACTAAAGTGTTCGGTGCCGAAAGCCTTATTTATGATAGAACCGCCGGTTCTATTTTGCCAGTTTCTTTTGGATTACTACTAGGTGAATACGGACAATATATCTATGGTTTGATTAGTGTAAGTGATGCAAATGTGGTTTACCGTCATCCGGGTTATGCAAGGCTGGACAGTAATGACCAGATTCGACTTTCTTTGATAGATAAAAATGATGAAACCAGAAAGTATTCACTTCTGGTAGAAGCGCCTGGCAACGCCAGTGTTTATGAAATGCAAAAAGACTGGGCACGGCCACTTACTGGCAAACCAGAATATGCATTAAATGCCTTTTGGCAAGATACGGGAAAAGGCTATGATGTAGAGTTTCGACTACCTAAAGAATGGTTGAATAATGGTCAATATTTCATGATCAGTGTTGCTGATGTTAATAGTGAACAAGAACGTAAAATCGACACCATAGTAGCCACTCTACCAAATACTAAAATAGGTTCTCTAAATAAATTAATTATTCGCTCAGCCGAACTCGATAGAATTATTAAAGGTCTGGGTTACGCAGGTTCTAATGTATGTATTGTTGACCAATATAGGCGTGTACGTGCGGTACTCGGTAGTCATGCTTCACAAAGTAAACTTTGTTCATTAACAGATAAGGTATCACCTGATTTAGTTGACAAAGCATTAGTTGGGAAAAGCAATGTGTACAGAATTTCTCATATGGATGATGAGTCATTAGTCATTGCCTCCCACCCCATCTATCAAGATAAAATTATTATTGGTGCTGTGCTTGTTGAAAAAAACAGCACAGAAATTCTTGCTAAACAACGTGCCGCTCTCAATGAAATCATTATAGCTACAATGATTGTTTTCGCTATAGCAGTAGTAGGGCTGGTGTTATTCAGTAGTCTGCTGGCCTACAGAATTAGAAATTTGCAACGTGAGGTGTCTGCAGCTATTGATTCGGATGGTCGTCTCATCAAGGCTACTATTACAGCCAGCAAAAATGTGAGTGATGAAGTTGGCGAATTATCTCGTGTATTCTCAACCTTGTTGTCACAACTAAAAAATTACACAGGTTTTTTAGAAAGCGTACCAAGGACACTTCGCCATGAGATATTGAACCCATTAAATACAATCAGCATGACGTTACAAAAAATGAGTGTTGACAAACATTATGATGAAAAATTGATTGATAGTGCAAATAAAGCATTAAGGCAACTTGAACTTATTGTTCATAGTCTAACTGAAGCTGCTCATATTGAAGATGCGTTATCGCAGGATGAAAAAGAAATATTTGATATCGCTAAATTACTGTCTGAATATGTTTCTAATATAAGCCTCAAACACAACGACAAAACATTCTCATATTCAGGGCCAAATTCGGGAATTTACATTCTAGGAAGTGATTTAAGAATTTCACAGTTACTAGACAAATTAAAAGATAACGCTATCGACTTTACAACAGGGGCAGAGATAAAATTTGAATTACTGGTTAATCATGATAGTTATGTAGCGATTAGTATTTGTAATCAGGGGCCATTAATACCAGATAATATTATCAACAGTTTGTGCAACAATATCATGTCATATAGGCAAGGTGCTTCAATAGTTCCACATCTTGGTATTGGTTTGTATGTGGCTTCACATATTGCTAACTATCATAAAGGCTCATTGAATATATTTAATAACAGCAATAATGATGGCGTATGCGTGACATCACTATTTCCGCAGTGCCTGAAAAAGATAATAGTGGCTACTACGTAGATAGAATTGACCTTATAAGTCGATGATTTAACTGTCAGAAAAAGCGACCACCTGGGGTTAGGTGGTCGCTGTAGCCAGACTCTCATGTCGGTCGTCACCTGACTATTTGGTCGGCACAACAAAACTTTAGCAAACTTAATTGTGATTAAATTGACTTCTTACGCCAATCATTTGCTAAAAAGCATTTGGGTAAAGCAATTCCCTGCCTTAAACAGTAAAAAATCGCACTGACAAAAAGAACAGGTGGGGTTGACTAGGAGTCTGTCTGATTTAGTTTATCGTAGCGAGAGAAAGCCATTTTTAGGGCAGTTTTTCGATTATTTGAGGCGAATAGCACGGCTATTTAACGAAATTAATCGGAAGAATGAACAAAAATGGCTTTTTCGCAGTAGATTCATACTAAGTCCGACAGGCTCCTAGATGCTTGCGTTATAATGACTCCGTTTCTGACCTTTTTCCTGAAAATACTTCTTTGACTACACAATCGCTCAATAAGCAACTGAAACACTGCATGATAAGTGATGTGTTTCGTTTTCGCCGTCACCTGCAAAAAATAAAATCAGTGGCTACGCAGAAAGATAAGCCGCTTTATGCGCAGAAGCTGGCGCAGTTAAATAAAGACATTGAAAATTCAATTGCTACGGCACAGGCGCGAAAACAACAACTGCCAGCAATCAACTATCCTGAAATTTTGCCGATTTCACAAAAAAGTGAGCTGATTAAAAATACCATTATTAACAATCAGGTGACGATTTTATGTGGTGAAACCGGTTCCGGTAAGACCACACAATTACCCAAAATCTGCCTGGATATTGGTTTAGGGATACGCGGAAAAATTGCTCATACTCAACCACGACGATTGGCGGCGCGTTCAGTGGCATTACGTATCGCTGAAGAACTGCATACTGAACTGGGAAATGAAGTGGGTTATAAAGTTCGGTTCACCGATAAATCGAATGACAAAAGTTACATCAAGCTGATGACCGATGGCATTTTGCTGGCGGAGTGTCATCGCGATCCATTTCTTAATCAATATGACACCATCATTATTGATGAAGCGCATGAGCGCAGTCTGAATATTGATTTTTTATTGGGTTATCTAAAACGACTGATAAACAAGCGTAAAGACCTGAAAATAATCATTACCTCTGCCACCATTGATCCTGAACGTTTTGCAAAACATTTTAATAATGCACCGGTGATTAATGTTTCGGGTCGAACTTATCCTGTTGAAGTGTACTATCGCCCCTTGCAAAATAATGAAGGTGAAGGCAAGGAGATTTCATCTAAAAAGGAATTGCCCAGAAATGACGTGCCCGGAAAGGATATACAGCAGGGCATTATTGATGCAGTTAATGAGCTGTCAAAAATTGACCGTGGTGATATTCTGATTTTTTTAAGTGGTGAAAGAGACATTCGTGAAACGGCTGATGCTTTAGCGAAGGAAAAAACAAATCGATTTCTGGATAATACTGAAGTATTGCCTTTGCTTGCACGTTTATCTAATACGGAACAGAATCGTATTTTTCATTCCTCGAATAAACGTCGCATTATTTTAGCGACTAATGTTGCTGAAACCTCGTTAACCGTACCTGGCATTAAATACGTCATTGATTCAGGTGTAGCACGCATTTCACGATATTCATGGCGAAGTAAAATACAGCGTCTGCCGATTGAGAAAATTTCACAGGCATCTGCCAATCAACGCAAAGGGCGATGTGGGCGAGTATCAGCAGGTATCTGTATTCGTTTATACGATGAAGAAGATTTTTTCCAACGTGCTGAATTCACCGAACCTGAAATTAAACGTACTAACCTGGCTGCGGTTATTTTGCAGATGGAAAATTTAAGCCTGGGTCATATCAATGAGTTTCCTTTTGTCGAGCCGCCTGAAGACAGGTTGATAAATGACGGTTATAAATTATTGTTTGAACTGGGCGCGATTGATAGCGCCAACAAG
>CAZALW010000014.1:21195-23226 GCA_964485705.1 uncultured Thiotrichaceae bacterium | reverse complement strand
GCCATGGTTAAACCTGTTATTTCAATTTATTGAATTACTGCTTAGTCGATCCTGAGTCGACCCTGAAACATTCATCCAGATCACTTAAACAGACACAGTTCTGTATCTCCCTTAATCCCTACATAGAAAACAGTAAAAAGTTAAAATTCCCTGGCTGTATAATGGTTTGCGACGAAACACAGATCACCCAACGGGTGCAACAACTCAAGACTTATGCATATTCTACCTTACAAACTCGAGACAACCAACGATCAACTCACTTCACGCGCTGGATTGCTGACCATTGCCTAGTGTAGTGTATTGAATAGAGAAAGGGGGGCAGACCTTAGGTCTGCCCCCTGAGTCCTAATACAACATGAAAGTTATGTTTGCTTTAAAAGTTCAGATTCAACTATTAACGCAAACATAACCCTATTAAAATAGTTTTTCACATTATAAAAGGTATTCACGCTGTATAATTCTGACTGCTAACACTCTTACCATTACTGACTGCAAACCTCCTATACCTGAATCTATCGAACTATGTTTATCGTCACTTTATATAACAAATTCAGCTCCTTTCAACGTGTCATTATTGCGCTCATCCCAGGCATTAGTACTGGCATCATCATGGCAGCGAAAGCCAAAGGCGGGGCTTATCCATCATTCGGATCGTGGTTCACAGTATGCCAGTAAGGCTTTTACGAAGTTGCTAAAAGCGCACGGCATTAACGGTAGTATGAGTGCAAAAGGTGACTGCTGGGATAATGCGGTTGCTGAAAGTTTCTTCGGTAGCCTGAAACAGGAACGGGTACATTGGCGAAATTATCAGACTCGATATGAAGCACAGCAGGACATATTGAATTATATCTCTATGTTTTATAATTCAACCCGTTTGCACTCAACGCTGGATTATCTGAGTCCAAATAATTATGAGAAAAAACTAGCTGAAATGAAAAAAGCCGCTTAACTGGGTTGTAATAAAAAGGTTGACCATGTCAAACTACCCGTATAAGGAGCCTCTTCATAATAACGTTCTATCTGAGACAAAAGGCAGTTATCAACTAGCTCAGTGCGCAAATTGCCGCCATTGTGTATAGCGGCACAAATTGCTGGCTGGTATTGCTCAATCTTCAATGTAAAAGCACCACCATTCATGGTGGCAGTGAAAATTTCCCGATTATTTATTTTGTTGATAATGTCAGCTTCAGAAAGTGTTGTCATATTGTCCACCATAATAAAGGGCATATCTAAACAGGATGCTATTCATTTCACCGCATTATTTGCCTTTTATATAACGCTCGTCATCAAAAGTTATCACCCACTGCGGTTTATAGACAACAAAAATACTGATTAACATGCCGGTAATAAACATTTCGGGGAACATGAATAAAGGTGTTAATAGCAGTGACTCTGCCATTAATTTTGTATCCGGATAAGCACTAATCAGACTTAAAACCACAATTGAGGTTAAGCGACTTGCCGCCACGGCCAGCCCAGCGCCAAAAAACGCGACAACAAAAATATAAATGAAAAAATTATCCGGCAGTTTTTTTTGTGACAATTTTAAAATCGCATAACTGGTAAACACCGGTATAACAATACTCAAACAAGCATTAAGACCCAGACTAAGCCACTCACTCTGCTCAGTTAACATGCTGGCTAACATAATGATAGCCAAGCCAAATATTGCCAGTGGCCAGCCAAACATTAAGGTAAATAAAGTGGCTCCCAAATGATGGAAACCTAAACCGGGTGAGATCCCGGCTTTCATACCCCACATCAACAATAATATAACCATTGCGCCAAAATACACATGTTGACTCGGTGAGTTATTTAAAAACTTTTTAAAGTCACAATTTTTAGCTGCAAACAACAAAACAATAGCAAATAAAACATTGCCAAACCACAGCAACTCAAGCGGAACCATTGCCACAGGAATATGCAAACCGATTAACCAACTTGTTTCAATTGTCATATTCAGCTACCACGGATAATTTTTTTACATGCCTGTGCATTTTACTCTCGTCCCCACGCTCCTGCGTGGGAATG
>CAZALW010000014.1:0-21095 GCA_964485705.1 uncultured Thiotrichaceae bacterium | reverse complement strand
GAGGAAACCTATGGCTTTTTTTAAGCTGCTAAGCAAAAAAGCCGACTTAACAGCCGGCTTTTTATAAAAACGTAAACCAGCATGTATTACTTCGCTGCTGCTTCGCGCTCCTTCACTTCTTTAATCACATCTTCAGATACATTTCTTGGTGCTGCTACATAATGCAGAAACTCCATGGAGAACTGACCACGACCAGAAGTCATGGTACGCAAAGTACCAATGTAACCAAACATTTCACTTAAGGGGCATTCGGCTTTAATGCGTACACCGGTTGGTGTGGCTTCCTGCGCCTTAATCATACCGCGGCGACGGTTCAAATCACCAATCACATCACCCACGTGATCTTCTGGCGTGTACACGTCAACCTTCATAATCGGCTCCATCAGTTGTGGGCCGGCTTTTGGCATGGTCTGGCGATAGGCGGCTTTTGACGCTAATTCAAAAGCTACCGCAGATGAATCCACTGCGTGGAACTGACCGTCCATTAGTGTCACTTTAAAATCCAGACAAGGGAAACCAGCCAATACACCACGATCAGACATCAATCTGAAACCTTTTTCAATCGCTGGCCAGAACTCACGCGGCACGTTACCACCGGTTACTTTTGACACGAACTCGTAACCTGTGCCCGGCTCACCTGGCTCGATAACATAATCAATTTTACCAAACTGACCGGAACCACCAGACTGCTTCTTGTGGGTGTAAGAATCTTCTACCCGCTTGGTAATAGTTTCACGATAGGCAACCTGTGGCTTGCCAATGGTGGCTTCAATGCCGTGCGTACGTTTAAGAATATCCACTTTAATATCAAGGTGTAACTCGCCCATGCCTTTTAGAATGGTTTCGCCACTGTCTTCATCGGTTTCGACTCGGAAGGAGGGATCTTCTTTGATCATTTTACCCAGTGCAATACCGAGTTTTTCTGACGCACCTTTATCATTGGGTGAAATTGAAATTGAAATAACCGGGTCAGGGAATACCATTGGCTCCAGTGTGGCAGGCTGTTTTTCATCACATAAGGTGTGACCAGTTTGTACGTTTTTCATGCCAACCACAGCGATAATGTCACCCGCCTGTGCGCCACTTAATTCGATACGTTCATCAGCATGCATTTCAACCATGCGACCGATACGTTCGGTTTTACCAGTGAAGGTATTTAACACCGTCATGCCTTTGTCCAGGCGACCGGAATAAACACGAACGAAGGTTAATGCACCGAAACGGTCATCCATAATTTTGAACGCCAGTGCGCGTAACGGTTTGTCAGGATCAACAATGGCGTACTCACCGGTTTCATTACCTTCCATGTCAACTTCCGGCTGTGGTTTAACTTCTGTTGGGTCAGGCAGATAATCGACTGCTGCATCCAGAATTAACTGCACACCCTTGTCTTTAAAGGCTGAACCACAGTAAGTCGGGAAGAAGTCCATGGTCAACGTGCCTTTACGGATGCATCGTTTGATGTCCTCCATTGCAGGCTCTTCACCATCGAGATAGGTTTCCAAAACCGCATCATCCTGCTCAACCGCGGTTTCGATCAGCTTCTCGCGCCATTCTTCAACTTGATCCGCCATCTCGGCAGGTGGCTCTTCAATACGGTATGCGGTGGTATCCTCCTCGTCATCCCATATCCAGGCTTTGCGGGTTAACAGATCGACACAGCCTTTAAACTGATCTTCAATACCAATTGGCAGAACCATCACCAGTGGATTCGCACCCAGTACATCTTCTACCTGTTTAACCACACGGTAAAAATCAGCACCAATACGGTCGAGTTTATTGACAAAAATGATACGAGAAACTTCGGACTCATTGGCATAACGCCAGTTAGTCTCAGATTGCGGTTCAACACCACCTGAGCCACAAAACACGCCGATGCCGCCGTCCAGTACTTTTAATGAGCGATATACTTCAATAGTAAAGTCAACGTGTCCAGGGGTGTCAATAATATTCAAGCGATGACCATTCCATTCGCAACTGGTGGCTGCTGACTGAATGGTAATGCCACGCTCCTGCTCCTGTTCCATGAAATCAGTGGTAGCTTCGCCGTCATGCACTTCACCGGTTTTATGAATTTTACCGGTTAGTTTTAGAATACGTTCTGTGGTTGTGGTTTTACCCGCATCCACATGGGCAAAAATACCAATATTTCTATATTTACTTAAATCTACGTCTGCCATGGCTCTACTACCTTGAGTGTACAGTAAGTTATTTGTACGTTTATGTTAAAAAAATATGCAACCCTGAAATGACTAAGCCGACACCAGGCAACCTGCTTCTCGGTGGCAGTTTCCCGGTATCACTAATCAGCGATCAATTTAGCCGGCGAATTATACATGAATATGCGGCATATATGTTATCTTCAACGTAACTACTCAGCGTGTTATTTATATAAGGATGTAGGCTATTGATTTTTAAGGCTTCTGCAACAGGGATGTTGCAGTAGAGCGCCAAGAAGGTAAACATGGGGATGTATTTACAGCGACCTTAAAAATCAATAACCTACATCCTTTTCCTAAATTACGCTGAATAGTTACTCTTCAACAAGCATTGCCCGTGTGATTTTTGTTTTATGGCTATTTACCGGTTTATTTGCTACGACCGCGACCTGCACTCTTGCGTTCCTGCTCCTTCAGCAGTTTTTTACGAATACGAATGCTTTCCGGTGTCACTTCAACCAGCTCGTCATCATCAATAAATTCCAGCGCCTGCTCCAGTGTGTACTTGATGTGTGGCGACAGGGTTAATGCGTCATCTGTGCCAGAGGCACGTACGTTGGTTAATGGCTTGGGTTTGATCGGGTTCACCACCAGATCATTATCACGAGAATGAATACCAACAATCTGACCCTCATAAACTTCATCATTATTACCGACCAGCAACTTGCCACGCTCCTGTAACGGGCACAATGAATAAGCTACTGCTTTACCTCGCGCATTGGAAACCAGCACACCATTAGCACGCTGACCAATACCGTCAGACACCACGGGGCCATAATGATCAAACACACTATACAACAAGCCGGTGCCACGGGTCATTGACAGATACTCGGTTCTAAAGCCAATCAAACCACGCGCAGGGATGATGAAATCAAGCCGAACCCGGCCTTTACCATCCTGCACCATATCTTTCAGCTCTGCCTTACGTTTTCCCAATGCCTCCATTACCGCACCCTGATGCTCCATTTCGATATCAGCGGTGAGTTCTTCATAAGGCTCTAACTTAACACCGTCTTCTTCGTGGATAATGACTTCAGGACGACCCACAGCCAGCTCGAAATTCTCCCGACGCATGGTTTCGATTAATACCGAAAGGTGCAATTCACCGCGACCGGATACTTTATACTTATCACCTTCAACCTGATCGACACGTAGCGCAACATTGTGCTTCAGTTCCTGTTGCAGGCGATCCCAAATATTCCGGCTGGTGACATATTTGCCTTCCTGACCGGAAAACGGTGATGAGTTTGCCTGAAACGTCATGCTGATAGTAGGCTCGTCCACTATCATTGGTGGCAATGCCTCTACCTCATTCGGGTCACAAATGGTATCAGAGATAGATAGGGGATCAATGCCGGTAATGGCAACAATATCACCCGCCCGCGCTTCCTCTGCTTCTACGCGCTCTAAACCGTGGAAGCCTAATACCTGACCAATACGACCATTGCGCTGTTTACCGTCATCACCCACAATTTTTACTGCCATATTGGTTTTAACGATGCCACGAGTTATGCGACCAATGCCGATAATGCCGACATAACTATTGTAATCGAGCGTCGAAATCTGTAACTGGAACGGTGCATTCTCGTCAACATCCGGTGCTGGCACATGTTCGATAACGGCTTCGAACAAAGGCGTCATATCACCTTCAGTAATATCGGAGTCATCACCGGCATAACCATTAATAGCAGAAGCATAAACCACCGGGAAATCCAGTTGTTCATCGGTTGCGCCCAGCTTATCGAACAAGTCAAAAGTTAAATCCAGCGCACGGTCAGGGTTAGCACCATCACGGTCAATCTTGTTGATCACCACTATGGGCTTAAAACCCATAGCAAACGCTTTCTGGGTGACAAAACGAGTCTGTGGCATGGGGCCGTCCACCGCATCGACCAGCAGTAAAACCGAGTCCACCATCGACAATACACGCTCCACTTCGCCACCAAAATCAGCATGTCCCGGTGTATCGACAATATTAATGTGATAATCATTCCAGGTAATCGCGGTGTTTTTCGAGGTGATGGTAATGCCGCGCTCTTTTTCCTGATCATTAGAATCCATAATGCGCTCACCGGGGGCTTTGCGCGCATCCAACGTGCCGGATTGCTCCAGCAATTTATCAACCAGGGTGGTTTTGCCGTGGTCGACATGGGCGATGATGGCAATATTACGGATTTTAATGCTCACAATAATTCTCGGTACTCTAAGTATTTGGGGAAAAGGGGCGCATTATAGGCGTTTATTGGGAAATAAACTGGTTTAATTTTGGGTTATGCATGAAATAAAGCAACTATTCAGCATGTTGCAGACTGATTGAAATTTTTAATCCGCGAAGAACGCAAAAGACGCGAAAAAAGCAAAAAGAAAATATTTTATTTTCCTGTTGTTTTAGATGGAGAAGCATATAGCGCTGAAAACAAATAACTTTCTTCTAATTAACCTATTATTATTTTGCTTTTTTCGCGTCTTTTGCGTTCTTCGCGGACTTAAGTTTTTACAACCCAATCCACTGACTAACCGCTTTACGTGCTTCATCATTGGCGGGGCGGGCAATTAGCCCGGTTCGACTGATGGCAATGCTGTATTTAGCGCCATCGGTCATGGGCAAAAATACGGCACTACCGTATGTTGCATCGACCCAGTGCAGCCAGTTTTGATATTTATGAAAAAATGGCCATAAATCGAATTTTTCATCTTCAATATACGCCGGTTTTTTTAGCAGTGAATACACACTGCGTGGACGATGCCGCTCTTCATTAAGATCAATATATCGCCCTGATATTCTATGCAGGCGGTAGCTTGCATCCAGCCCTGCCAGACTTGCCACACCCTGCCAGGTCAGTACCTGTGCATCAAGCTGCCACTCATCACCATTTAACTTAACGACCTGCTGAAAGCTTGAATCCAGAGCATTTATCGCTGCACGATATTCTTGAAGGCCGAGTTTCTGAAAGCTAATTTCTGCAACTGCCCGCTCATAAACCAGACGCTGATAAGTGTATAAATTTGACGCTAACAAAAAGCTGGAAGCAGCCAGTGCCAGGAAAAAAAAGCCTGAAAGCTCCAGTGCGACACCATTAATTAAACGGCGCTGAAAAAACCGCTTAATGCCGGTGACGGTAAACGCCAGACCAACAATAGCGATTAGCGCACTAATCAGCGTTAACAGCGACATGATTGCTTAGCCCTAATCCCTATACAGGATTGCGAAAAATAGTGTAAGTGGTTCCATCCTTTGGTTCGTCAACGGCACATCCTTGTGCCACTACTGATGTGCATGGTGAATGTTAAAATACCGCTGTTATCACCATGAATGGTGTGTATGTAGAAAATGCAGGAGCAGTTTTCTACCACCTTATTGGTGATGAGGATATTTTAACATTTATCAGGTGCATTAATGACTTGCGCTAGATTCGTAATCCTATACAGAGATTAGGGCTTAATGCTCAAGGTCCTTAGCGATACCGCTTATCGTGCAATCCGATCTCGCGCCAACTGCGCTTTTTCAGTATCACCGGCAGCATCACAAATACTTGCCAGTGTTTCCAGCGCACGGATATTGTCTTTCTCCACTTCCAGCGCCTGCTCACAATGATAACAGGCCTTATCAAAATCACCCTGTTTTTGAGCAGCACGAGCCAGACCCAATATGGCATATAAATCATGCCCTACTTTTAAACTGGAATGATAATGCTTAACCGCTTCATCATATCGCTTCAACGATACCAGCGCATCACCGACACGTGTCCACAGTGTCTGATTATCAGGTTCCTGAGCCAGGATTTTACCCCACCAGTACACCGCTTTTTCCATGTTTAACTGACCACGAAAACAGTCGCCCAGGCCAAACAGAGCAAAGTTGTTTTTTGGATCAAGATCCAGCGCATTTTCATAATGATCCATGGCACGATCAAATTCTTTTCGACGGCGATAAATATTGCCAATCATGGTCATTAAAACCACGTTATGCGAGGTGTTTTTAGCTAACAGCTTTTCAAAACAATGCAGGGCTTTCTCATCATTATGCTGCGCGTAATACACATTACCCAGACCCAACAACGCAAAAGGGTCATAAGGTTTAATGGCAAGCGACTGCTCATAAAAATCAATCGCATTTTCGCTGTCATCCAGTTTGTGATAAGCATCAGCAATACGCACCATAACATGGCTGTCTTTGTCGTTAATTTCCAGATAACGCAACCAGTATGGAATCGCCTGCAATGGCTGCTTCATACCACGGCGTGCATCACCGGCACCACGTAAAGCAAATATATTGTTATTATCTTTTTTTAATACCGCATCATATTGCGCGCCGGAATCAGCAAAACGGTTAAGCTTGCGATAAACATCACCCAGACCGGATAATACGTAAGGGTTCTCCTCATCAATTTCCTTTGCTTCTAAATATACTTTTTCAGCCGCTTCCAGCTGACCGCCGCGAAAAAGACGACTGCCTTTTTTTGATAATTCAATAACAGCTTTTCTTGATGTCCCTGACATAGTTTTTTCCCAGTTTTATGGCAAATTTTATAAACCTTTTGAGAATAAATAATACAACGATAGTTCACTTATTTTCAATGCATATACTACCACTGATTATTTTTTAATAACGGCAGCATTTTAAAACCCTTGAATTTCATAGGTAATGCCGTTTTCAGATAACCCTGTGGTGCCGCGCTGTGAGCTAAAATACAGCCGTTTACCATCAGGGCTGAAGGCAATACCGGCTATTTCAGAATGTTCATGCCCAGCTAACTGGGCAATCGGGTACAACCTGCCCTGATTATCGATCACCACGATCTGCAAATCACCACCATCTTCCGCTACATAAATATCGCCCTGCTGTGACACAGTGATGTTATCCACCCCGGTGAGTATCGGTGTTAGCGACTCACTGGCATCATACAAAATATCAACGGTCTGATGATTTGTATCATAGACCCATACCCGATCATCACCTTTGGTGGTAAAAAATACTTTTCCATTATAATAAACAATACCTTCGCCGCCGTTAAAGGTTCTCGCCCCTGCAACCTGATACCGTGTTTCCAGTTTGATTGCCAATGGATCCGGCACTGCTGCCCAGCTTAAGCTTGCCCCCTCACCCTGTACTGCCACCTCTAATAAACCTGTTGAAAGGTCAGGAAAACCATTTTCACTCAACGAATTCGCTATAAAACGATACAAACAACCATCACGTTTATCTTCTGTTAAATACAGGTACTGTGTAGTTTCATCCACTGCAACCGCTTCATGGTTAAAAACCCCGAGCGCCGGACGCACAATCGCCTGTTTGCCACCCTCTGGAAAACATTCCCACACACGACCATTATCAACTTCTTCACATGACAGCCAGGTGCCCCATGGGGTCGCACCACCGGCACAATTACGGCTGGTATCCTGTAAAATAGCATACGCATCCACTGCCTCACCCTCCCCATTAAAAACAATGGCACCTACCCCGCCGAATGAAACTATTTCACTGTTAGAAACATAAATCCAGCCTCCACCCTCTCTGGCAAAACAGGCACCGCCATCAGGCGCATCATGCCAGACAAAATTCTGCCCGTTCATCACTGCCTGACCAGAGTGAGCAATAATGCGCGAGCTGAACCCAGCCGGCAGTCGTACGCCATTGCTATCGGCAGTGAGCAAAGAAAAATCATCCACAGCCAGTGTGTCAAACTTTTTTGGACTGGCGCAACCCACAAGTAAGCCACTAGTCCATACTGCACCCACTCCGCAAACACTCAAGCCAGACAAGCCTTGTTTTAAAAATTGTCTTTTAGCTAAATCAACCATAGCGATTACACCATTCCTTAATATTCAAGTAAAATGCCTGCTAATGACACAACAAACAAAAAAACACGCTTATCTGGTTGATAGCAGCATCTACATCTTTCGCGGCTGGCACGTCTACTCAGATGAAATCGTTGATCGTGACGGCAACCCCTGCAACGCAGTATACGGCTTTACCGAATTCCTGCGTGAATTACTGGAACTCGAACAGCCAGAATACATCGCCTGCGCGTTTGATGCCAAACAAACCAACTCCTATCGTCGTGAAATATTCCCGGACTACAAAGCCAACCGTACACCTGCCCCGATTGAACTCAAAAACCAGTTTAAACACTGCCGCGACTTTTGTCGTGCAGCCGGCATTGCCGATTTTTCCAGTAATCGTTTTGAAGGCGATGACATTATCGGTACGCTGGCAACTAACTTACGTGAAGACGGTTTCAGAATCACCATTCTCAGCGCCGATAAAGACCTCGCGCAATTACTCCGCCCCGGTGATGTATGGTGGGATTATGCACGAAACAAAATTCTGCATTACAAAGATGTCGAAAAAAACTTTGGCGTCAAGCCCGAACTGATTGCCGACCTGCTGGCACTGGCTGGTGACAAAGTGGATAACATCCCCGGCATTCCCGGCATCGGTTATAAAATGGCATCAAACCTGCTGAAAAAATACCCGGGCATTGAACACATTATGGAAAACATTGAGCGAATTTCAGAAATGAAATTCCGTGGTTCCAAACGTATCCAGATGCTGGTTGAACAACACCAGCACATCCTGCCGATGACAAAACGATTAACCACCATTGTCACTGATGCTGATTTTAAAGGCCCGAAAAAAGACATACGCTGGTCAGGTATGAACGAACATGCTATGCACGCGATATTCGATTTGCTCGATGCTGCAAACACACGCCGTCAACGCTGGTTTGATTTGAAAACTGTCGCAACATCTGTAGATCCCACTTAAGATCTCTCACAAAAAACGTTCGAGATGACAGTTTTCATATTACCTCGCTGTCATCTCGAGTGTTTTTTGTGAGAGATCTTAAAAACATCTAACCACACAGTCATGATTATATTATTTAACAAACCCTTTGACGTACTCTGCCAGTTCACCGACCAGCAAGGTCGCCTAACACTGGCTGACTTCATCAAACAAAAAAACGTTTATGCTGCAGGTAGGCTGGATCGCGATAGCGAAGGGTTGGTCGTCCTTACCGATGATGGCAAACTACAAAACAAAATCACCGAGCCAAAAAACAAAATGCCAAAAACTTACTGGGTTCAGGTGGAAGGTGAAATAACCGGGGATGCTTTAACAAATTTAAAAACAGGCGTAAATATTAAAGATGGCAAGAGTACAACAATAAGAACAAAACCCGCTAAAGCAAAAATAATATCAGAACCTGAAAAAATATGGTCACGCGAGCCACCAATCCGCCAACGTAAGGATATTCCAACATCCTGGATAGAACTCATTATTACGGAAGGTCGTAATCGACAGGTAAGGCGCATGACAGCAGCAACCGGCTTCCCAACCTTGCGGTTGATACGTTATGGTATTGGCAAATGGAGCATAGATAATATTAAAAACGGTGATTACATTGTTGCAAACAACAACCTGATTAACCACAAAAGCCAGCCAGGTTACACAAATAGCTCATAGGATTATTGATGGACGCACTGGCATTGATTAATTTTTGAATGGAAAAATCGTTTTCCAGTCATTTTTCATGTCAACAATCGTCCAGCCTTTTTCTGCTGCTTCATCCAGACCCTGGTCGAGTTTACCAATGTGTGACTTTCGGTCATACGCCCATTCGCGTTTTTCATCGGTATGATGAACAAAAAGGCAAAAGCGTGCGCCGTCACCGGCGCAGATCCATTGCAGCATTTGCAGGTCACCATCGGAATTTCCAAAAGCGGCAATTGGACGACGGCCGATGTGCTGATTAATGGCGACGGGTTTGCCCTCTTTGTCATCGAGAAAATTCATTTCGGGCAAACGTGACAGCACCGGTGTATCACCACGCATTTCAAATTTGGTTTTAATGCTGCTGCCAATAATCTGCTCAGGCGGAATACCATAGACTTGTTCCGTCCACGGTCGCATGAACTCAATACCACCACCGGAGACAATCCAGGTTTTAAAATCATTGGCGCGTAAATAGGTCAGCAATTCCAGCATCGGTTGATATACCATCTCGGTGTAGGCGCGATCTGTCTTGGGGTGCTTTGCCGTGGCTAGCCACTCTTTTACAATCTGCGAAAACTCCTCGGTGGTGGTATCTGCATGTGTTGCCATAATCAGTTCTAGGATGGCGTGTTCACCGCCTGCAAGCGCGGTTTTTAAATCACCTTCAAGCACGGCTTTAAAAGGCTGCTGGTTTTTCCATTGCGGATTTTTTGCTACCAGCTTTTTCACACGGTCACTGGCAAAGGCCAACTGGAAATAAACCGGTTGCTCTGCCCACAACGTGCCATCATTATCGAACACCGCGATGCGCTCTGCTGGCGGCACAAAATTGCCACCCGATTTATCCGTCACGGTAGCGACAAAAGAAAGTATTTCCTGTTTAGCCGAGCCTTCATTCCAGGAGGGTAATGGATCTATGATTGCCGGTGAGCAGGCAGATAACAATAAAGTGGTTAGCAATATTAAACAAAATCGAAATGTCATAAAGGCACCTGTTTAAAGTAGTCGTTTTAAAACAAAAAAAACCGCGGTTATCTTTCGACAACCACGGCTTCTTGCTTACTGTATGATGGAGCGTGCCATCAGTATGTGGTAGCTCAAATTATTGACTGCTGTCTATTTACTGCCGCCCACAGTTAACTTCTCCATAACCTGGTCAAGATTAAAACTCGCCGCCTTCTGACGCGGTGGGTACTCCTTAAAAGTCTGTAGAAACTTACCAACGTAGGTCTGCGCAGGTAACAGTAAATAAACCCGATCCAGGAACCAGTCGTCATATGTATTGGAAGTAATCATTCCGCGCTCATAAGGATCACGACGCAAGTTGATTAACAACGGCACACGAAGATTTACGAATGGTTCACGCCATGCCTGAAAGGTCGCTTCTGCGCGCTGCTCCAGAAAAATCACTTTCCAGTCTTTATAGCGTAATGCCGACAGGTCTCCGTCATCGGTAAAGTAGAATATTTCATCACGCGGCCCCTGTTCGGTTTTGCCTGTTAGAAAGGGAAGAAAATTATAACCATCGAGGTGGACTTTATAATTGCGACCGATAGCTTTATGACCTTTTAACAGCTTATTTTTGATATCGTCATCACCAGCGGCAGCAAGGAAGGTAGGCAACCAGTCCATGTGGTGCATAATCTCGTTAGACCATGTGCCCGCCTTGATGTGACCGGGCCAGCGCACCATGGCTGGTACTCGCCAGCCACCTTCCCAGTTGGTATTTTTCTCACCGCGAAACGGTGTCATGCCAGCGTCAGGCCAGGTGTTCATGTGCGGGCCGTTATCAGTTGAGTAAAACACGATGGTGTTGTCAGCAATTTTAAGTTCATCCAGTTTTTTGAGGAACTTGCCGATGTGCATGTCGTGTTCAACCATGCCATCGGAGTATTCATCCTGACCGGAAATACCACGCAGTTCGTCTTTAACATGAGTGCGAAAGTGCATACGGGTACCGCTCCACCAGACAAACCAGGGTTTGCCCGCTTTGTGTTGCGTTTCGATAAATTTAATAGCGGCATCGGAGGTGGTGTCGTCAATCGTCTCCATGCGTTTTTTAGTTAGTGGGCCGGTGTCTTCAATCTTGCCACCAGCAATGGAATGAATCACGCCACGTGGGCCAAACTTCTTATGGAACTCAGGATCTTTTGGATAGTCTTCGTTCTCCGGCTCTTCTTCTGCGTTAAGGTGATAAAGGTTGCCAAGAAATTCGTCAAAGCCATGGTTGGTGGGCAACATCTCGTCACGGTCACCCAGATGGTTTTTACCAAACTGACCCGTGGCATAACCCTGAACTTTCAGCAAGCCTGCTATCGTGGGGTCTTTAACATTCATGCCCTCTTTAGCACCCGGCAAACCAACCTTGGAAAGGCCGGTGCGGAAGACACTTTGCCCCATAATGAACGATGAACGACCGGCAGTACAGGATTGCTCGCCGTAATAATCAGTAAAAACCATGCCTTCGCTGGCGATACGATCGATGCTGGGGGTTTTATAACCCATCATTCCGCGCGTATAGTGGCTGATGTTGGACTGACCAATATCATCACCCCAGACAACCAGTATATTGGGTTTGGTGGACTTAGCTGCATAAGTAAGCAACGGGGTAAATGCTAAGGCGCTACTAAGCAAAACAATTGAAAACAGTCCAAACTGTGGTTTACTATTCATTTCTACTCTCCATCGTCATAGTTTTTTTAAAATCAGATACTACTCTTTATGTTGAGTTATGTAACTGCAGAACCCTAACTGTTTTCTTAAAAACAGATTATGGTTGTTCAGATAACTCTTTATTTACCTTTAGATGTATGGCTCGCACGGTTGCGGTAATAGAGGCACCACCATCCATTAACACATGCATTGAAAAGCCTTTGTCTTCTGCTCCTGAACTTGCTGAAACATCAGCAGCGGCAGCGCCTGCAGCCGCCTCGCCACCAGACTGGAATGTCCATTCACCATCTTTCCATTTATCAACTATGGCTTGATCATTAATCAGTGCCAGGACTTTATAAGATCGTGCACCCCAACCACCACCAATATCAAAACGAGTTATGGTGAAATAAATACGTTGTTTTGTTTCCTTAATAACAAGAACACCTTCACCAGCGCCAGCACCAACAATGGGCACCTTGGTTACTTTCATATTGGCAACACCATAAGCTAAAGATTTTTCGAGCCTTGCCTGCAAATCAGGTTCTTTTTCTTTCAACCCTGCAATCGCTTTTTCTGCCATGGCATCAAGTTGACTACGTTTATTTTCTTTTTCGTGTGCTGTCATCGATGAGCAGCCAGAAAAAAACATTAGCAAACTCACTATGATTAATATTTTTTTTATCATTATTACTACTTCCTTATTTGTGGTGTGGTGTACTCGGCTTTAAATTATAGAAAATGGTTATTTTGGCTAACATAAGCCTTTTCAAAAACTCACCTTAGAAAAAAGCAGTAAATGATAATCATTACCAGCTTCTGAATCAACTATTATTTTGCGACCCCTTGCAGGGATTAGGCTTCACTGTGGCTTTAGTTTTTTAATAATCTTCTGCACACTGCCAAAACCCGGTTCAACGAGCAGTAACTGTTGCGCGTAAAACTGCGCTTTTTCACTGTCACTGCGCTGCAAAGAAAATGAAATAATAGCAATCAATGCATCGCGATTATTCGGGTTTTGTTTAAGCATTTTTTCCAATACGATGATTGCCTGTTCGGTTTTTTGCTGACTGGCAAGCGCAACGGCATAGACATAAGAAAATCGGCTGTTGTCCGCTTCCATTTGGTAGGCAGTTTTCAATTCAAGCAAGGCTTTGTCGCTTTGTTTATTTCGAACATAAAGCAGTCCCAGAGCATGGTGTGCATTTACGGTGTTTGCGCTTAGCTGTATTGCCTGCTGCAAAATTTTCTCGGCTTTATTTTCCTGATGCTGCATGCGATACAGATCTGCCAGGTTTATATAGGCTTCCACAAAGTTCACATCAAGTTGAACCGCCTGCCGATACGATTTTTCGGCAACATCAAATTGCTGCAAACGTATGGCAAGTAAACCCAGATTAATGTGCGCTTCGGGTCGATCTGCATTGACGTTTTGTGCTTCGCGATATTCAGCGATGGCTTTTTTCAGTGTGGCTGTTTGTTGTGCTGACAACATTTCATACGGTATTACCGCGAGTATCCGTGCGGCTTCAATACGCACCGCTCGCACTGGATCGGTTAATAAAGCAAAACCTGACTGCAAACGGCGGCGCAGGTCGAAGCTATCCAGTGTTTGTAATGCCGCCAGGCGAATCATCGGGTTTTCATCCTTTAGCAATCTATTGATTACCAATGAGCTGGTTGGACTGGGGTGAGTCTGCAACAAATCAGCGGCGGTAGCACGGGCAATAGCAGGTAGCTTGGGCGAAACGGCAACGGCGGCGAGATCCTGTGCAACATTAGGCATCTGGTTTTGTGCATCATGTAGGGTTTCACCAAAGTGCCAGCCCGGCGACCAGTCTTTGCCGACCCACTTTGTCATTGCCTGACTTGCCCATAAAGCGGTTTTATCTTCATGGCAATTATTACAGGCATTGGGGGTTGCCAGTTTCACGGAAAGATCAGGGCGCGGAATGCGAATACTGTGGTCGGCTCGCCAATCGACACCCATGTATAAAGTTTGCGGCATGTGACATTCAATACAACTTGAACCAGTGCTGTTTGCCTGATGAAAATGATGTGCGCTGGTATTAAATTTATTTGCCGCATGACATTGCAGGCAAACACCATTGCCCTGGGCGCGTAATTTTAAACTGTGAGGCTCGTGGCAATCGCTACAACTAACGCCTTGATGGTACATTTTGCTCTGTATGAAAGAGCCGTGGACAAAAACTTCTTCTTTGATCTGACCATCCGGGTGATACAGAAAATCGGTAAGCAACGACGGTATGTAAAAATCCATAAAGAATTTATCAAAGGCAAAGTTTTCACTAATGATACTGCGGCGCGAATGACAACGCGCACAAATTTCAATTTCCTTATGGCTTGCCAATGCTTTACTACGTTGAGCGTTGCCAGTGTTGCTATCGATTATCCAGCTAACACCGTCACGCTGATCAAATTCCAGCAACAGACCTTTTTTATCTAATTGTAACCAGCCAGGTTTTTTGTTCGCCCAGTTTATGTGGTTAGAGGCAGGGCCGTGACATGCCTCACAAGCAACATTAATTTCAGACCATGTGGTTTTAAAAGTATCGGTTTCAGCATTATAATTTTTTTGCAGGTTGGTAGAATGGCAATCTGCACACATGTAATTCCAGTTCTGGTCTGGTTTTGTCCAGTGCAGACGATGCTGAAAATTTATTTTTTCATCGGGATATAAGTGGTACCAACGCTGACCACCTTTTTCTTTTGAGCGGCTATCCCAGGCAATGCCTAGTGCCTGTACACGACCATCGGCAAACTCAATCAAATATTGTTGCAGTGGCTCGACACCAAACGTGTATTTAATCTGAAACTCACGCAGCTTGCCGTCAGCACCGTCTGTTTGCACAAAAAAATGATTATCTTTTTTATAGAATGTTGAGGTGGTGCCAAAATAATGAAATGTCGAATGATTAAAATCACCCAGCACGGTTTCTTCACTGGCATGTTGCATGGCAAGATCGTGATGTGAACCAGACCAGTCATTATATTGGTTTTGATGACAGTTTATACATTGTTTGGCTCCAACAAAATCTGCGGGTGAAATATTGAATGATATCTTTTCTACCAACCGCGTGTTGATAATGGGTGAGCTGTTACTATCATCTTGCTGACAGGAAGAAAGTAATATTAAAGTGAAAACAACAAGCGATAAAGATAATTTCATCTGTCTATTTTAGCGACTTAATCCAGATAGCCGGGACAAATTTTTAAAGAAATGGTGAGCTGTACTTTGTGATTTTGCTTCTTGTCCTTGCGCATCATCTACTCTGATGTATCTTCTCAATAAGCCGTGGCTTTTTCAAATTGACGCTCATTATTGTAGCCCTTGCGGGACTAAAGTCCCACTTCCGACGCCATCACAACCGGAAGCGGGACTTTAGTCCCGCCTTTGTGCCACGATTTATTGAGAAGCTACACCCTGATTTGCTAATTGATTGATATTTCTATCGGATCACATCTTTCACTCAACCGTTTTCTGACGAGGAAAAGTATGAAACATTTCTGCTACCACGTGTTGTATGCGCTGCTTTCGTTTTTCCAACGCTATGTCAAATTCCACACTGACCTGTGCCGCAGAGCGCCAGACAACTTCTCTGGTTTGATTATTAAACACATAAATAATCAATGAACCCTTTTCGACATTGCTATCACTTTCTGGAATTTGTGCATGCCCGGGTAACAAACCAAAACGCCGGATGATGGCACTATCATCCAGTGATGATTCCAGCGCTGCTGTATAGGCAATGGCATAACTTGAAACACTTACTGATTCAACCAACCGCATATTATTTTCTGTTAAATTTTTAACTATTTCGCTTTCAATTATAGATTTAACGGGCGCCTCGGCCAAACGTTCATCTTTATAGAAATTCACCGCTTCTGGCAACCAGGAAAAAGTAGAACCTGCTTCGATTGCCACATTGGAGTCCTGCACCGAAACAATCGCCGCATCAGAAAACCGCATCGAGGATGACGACTCTATGGTTTCTGTGACACATGATGCAGTGAGCATAGCGATTCCGACACAGCAAGAAAACTTAACCACGAAATTTATATTACTAAACATAAGATTCTCTCATTTGTAACTATTCAGCGAATTCAATTTTTTATATATTTCCATCCTTTGGTTCGTAAATGGCACTTCCATGTGCCACTACTCATCAAAAGATTTTTTACCACGAAGCACACGAAGGGCACGAAGTATGCATTTATTGAATAAAGACATTCATAGCAGGCATTTTTTTGCAATTAATAACCGCCCTGATTTTCCTTCGTGTACTTTGTGAGCTTCGTGGTGATAATCTCTAAATTACGCTCATTTATTATTTAGAAACAAACCCTTCTGGCAAGCTCTTTACATGTAAATCACGTTGCGGAAAGGGTATTTCAATTTTATGCTCTCTAAAGGCTTTATCAATAGCAAAATTAATGTCGCTGACAATACGTAAACGGCTATCTACATCATGCAGGAATACACGAAGCTCAAAGTTTAATGAACTGTCACCAAATTCTCTGAATAAAACAATCGGTTTGGGAACCGAGCCTGTTTTAACCACATCTACATTGTCTTCGGCTATCTCCATCAATAGTTCACGCACTTTTTCTGTATCCGTACCATAGGCCACACCAACCGGAATAATGGCACGACCACTTTTACTGGAAAGCACCCAGTTTGTTACCTGATTTGATATCAACTCCGAGTTTGGCACAATCACGTCTGAGCGATCAAAGGTTTGAATACGCGTTGAACGTATTTGTATGTCTTTTACTACGCCTTCGGTTTCGCCCACCACAATCCAGTCGCCCTTTCGTATGGGCCGTTCAAACAATAAAACTAACCCTGATACAAAGTTATTAACGATGTTCTGCAAGCCAAAACCGATGCCCACTGACAGCGCGCCGGCGATAATGGCTATATTGCCAAAATTAAATCCTGCAGCAGACAACCCGGCAAGCAAGGCAATAATAAACATGATGTAACGAACAATGGTTATCGTCGCGTCACGTGCGCCGTGCCCCATGGTGGTCATTTTCAGCCAGTTATTTTCCAGTTGCGAACGCACCCAGCTGGATAAAATAATAATGACACCAAAGATCAACAATGCCGACAAAATACGACTGGGAACGATACGGAAGTCACCTATCTCAAAACCATGAACCAGGTGACTTCTTAGCTGCTCGATAATGCCACCGCTGTAATCCCAGGCATTAATAAACAACACGGCAAAGGCACCCCAAATAACAATCGTAACCAGTAAACGAATCCAGATTAAACCGGGAACTTTTGCATTTTGCTCAACCCCCAGTGTTTTATGTATTCGGCGACACCATGCGTATTTACCATCATCTATGGCATTAAACAAATCTCTAAACAGTATTGAGATGCCAATAAAAGTGACAAAAACAATAAACGACAACATAATAATTCGCCGACTACTAAATGCGAGATTTCGGTAGCCCATCCATTCGGCGATTAGGGTGGCAATAATAGCAATGATGACGACCATCGAAAGGTAACGCAGTTTTGGCAGCTTCGGCGATTTGATAATAACCTGTAGTGTCCAGGCGACATTAACCACAAAAAACAGGGAGAAAATATTACGCAACAACAACAAATGTGATTCAACAATACTTTGTGAAAACACGGTATAAAATGCCAGGTAACCGATTAACCCTAAAACGGCTAACACTTTTAAGCGTTTAGCCAGACTTTCTGCAATATGAGGTGAAAAGAATATAAACAGTGTTGCCGGTGGCTGTGGTGAAAACAGCAAACGAACAAAAAAGGTGGTGACAAAGAAAACAAACAAAGCAATGAACAACTCCATGATAAAGGGTATCTCAGCCACTTCCAGCGTGAGAATAACGGAACTAATTGCAGCAACAGCAGAAACCACCAAATACGGTGCTGAACCAGCCAGGGTGGTGAGTATTGCTCTTAGTAAATTTTCAGAAAACGCATCCTGCCACTGCCGCTTTTTTTCCAGTAGTAATAATTTTTTACGCGACCAAAAGCCGATAAATGCTGCAATCAAAATTGCAACGGCACTTAAAATAAGAGCAACCGTATCCAGCTCACGGATACCTGAACGTGAAAAGATAAACTTCCCGGATTCTTCAAATATCGCAACCGGATTCTCAAAATAGGTAAAAACAAGTTGAATTATATCCGGGCTTTTTGCCAGATATTTTTCCTTAAAGTAAAACTTTTCCGCCTCTTTAATCTGGCTGGCAACCTCGCCACTACTAACCACAAATAAATTACATTTTGCTAAAGCCTTATCCAGATTATCTTTTTGTTTTTGATAGGCATTTCTTTTTTTAGTCACTTCAAGGTCTTCACCCTTAACCTTTTCTCCCAGGCCCTCCATTGCTGTTTTCAGGTCAATCAATGCAGCCTCGCTGTTAGAAATACATAATGATGCCGCACTTTTCATATTGATGGTCAGTTTCGTCCATGCAGCAAGATCATCGCCATCAAATTGGCCTCTGCTCAGTTTTTTATTGACTAATTTCAACTGGTCAGACATTTTCTCCATGCTTTTCATTTCATCGGCTACGACAATAGATGGCAGTGAGATGGCTAAAACAAAAAGTATAAAAGGAATAAGGTTTTTCATTGTCATGATATTAATTGATGAGTTTTAGTTAGCAAGTAACATTTGCATTATACAACAACGACAAAAGACAGCTGGTCGGTTATTATTAACAAACATGAAAGCTGAAACACTCATGCCAGTCAGGAATAAATGATGTTTCAGTTTTCTAAAAGACCCGATCGATCTACCAGCCTGATCACGGAGATTGTATGGATGTAATGCACAGCATGGCCGTGTTCCGGCGCGTTGTTGAAGCGAAAAGTTTTTCTGCTGTGGCGCGTGAAACCAATATGTCACAGTCCACGGTGAGCAAACATATTGCCGCACTGGAACAACGTTTAGACACTAAATTACTCAATCGCAGCACACGCTCAATAAAACTTACCGAAGCCGGCAAAGAGTATTACCACCATTGCATCCGCATTCTCAACGACTTTCAGGAAGCCGAAGCCAGTGTCGGCAAAGGTAAAATAAAACCCACTGGCACCTTGCGCATTTCAACCAGCGCCGCTTTTGGTCGCATTGTCATGCTGCCGCATCTCAAAGCATTTTTTGAGACTTACCCCGACATCAACATCGACCTGCTATTTGATAATAATTATGTTGATCTGGTGAAACAGGGCATTGATGTGGCGATTCGCATCGGCCCACTGGCCGACTCCACCTTGATTGCCAAAAAAATTGGTAGTAGCCCGCGCATCGTTGTTGCCAGCGCAGAATACCTGGTGAAACATGGCCGTCCAAAAAAACCGGCAGATCTTATTAAACACAACTGCCTGTTTTATTCTCTGCAAAAATCACCTGACCTGTGGTACTTCAACAGCACACAGGAAGGTGATGAATCGATTCGCGTCAATGGCCGCTTTAAAGCAAACAGTCCTGATGCAGTATGTGATGCTGCCATAGAAGGCCTGGGCATAGCCATAGCCTGTCAGTGGCATGCAGAAAAACACATTAAAAAGGGCACTTTAAAAGTGATTCTACCGGAGTACCGGCCTACCACTTATGACATTCATGCGGTTTATCCCGAACGGCGTTTTGTGCCACAAAAAGTGAAACGTATGATTGAGTTTCTTGCGGAGAAAGTGAAACAGCAAATATCAGAGATGCCCTAAAAACAGAACTCAACAGATCTCAAGCATTCTTTGTCTTTATCAAATGCAGACCACAACTGCGAATAACTGATGCCAGTTTCAGGATGTTTTAGTTCAGGTGCTATTTCTGCCAATGGCCACAACACAAAAGCATTTTTCAGGATCTCACCTCGCGGTAGTTTTAAACCGTTTTTATCGAGTATCAAATCATCGTACAACAACAGATCTAGATCCAGTGTTCTTGATGAATACTTCGGACCACTACGGTCACGGCCATTGGCATCTTCTATATCTCGCAATACCTGATTGGTTTCAAATACCGGCGTGTCAACTTCACAGGCAACCACCATGTTGTAAAAGGCATTACCTTCAAAACCTACCGCTTCACTCTCATAGACTGAAGACAGGGTTAGCTCACCAAATGCATGCTTGAGCGCCGTAATACCTGCACGGGTATTTTGCTCACGGTTGATGTTGCTACCAAGGCTGATATATATAGTAGCCACTACTATCAATTGGTTAACGCAAACTGCGCTCAATAATAACGCCCACTGAGCGTGAGCCGGTCACCGCACCTAATTTACTAAGTTTTATACGGCACCAGGGTACGTTAAATTCATTCAAAATGATTTCTGCCAGACGCTCTGCCAGCGTTTCCACCAGTTGAAACTGACTTTCTTCAGTAAAAGCAATCAAACGCTTGGCTACTGCTTTATAGTTCAATGCATCTTCAATATTTTCTGAAGTGGCCGGCCTGGCATTGTCTGCCGCCATTTCAATATCCAGTGCAATGGTCTGCTTAACTTCCCGCTCCCAGTCATAAATACCAATAATGGTATCAATGCGTAAATCTTCAATAAAAACAATATCCTGAGACATATAACAATTCACTCAAAGCGACATAAAAAAAATGTATTATACATGGCTGTCGATGCTAATGAATGACTGAGTACGGTCATTAGCGGACACACAGAAAAAACAAACCCTCCTAACCTCCCTTTCAAAA
>CAZALW010000013.1:13623-23431 GCA_964485705.1 uncultured Thiotrichaceae bacterium | reverse complement strand
TACCAGCATCATCAACACAAACACGGCAACATAAGCAGCAAAGAAACCCCAAACCGCATCTATTATTGAATTATTTACCGGCTGCCGGCCAATTTTTACCGTGACCTGTGCATTCGGGTGTATCAACCGCATGATTTCACGCTGCCCCTGTTTTATTAACAGCAACACACGAATCACTTTCATGCCACCACCGGTGGAGCCAGCGCAACCACCGATAAAACTGGCAAACAATAATAACACCGGAATAAAGATTGGCCAGGCGGCATAATCCGCAGTAACAAAACCAGAAGTGGTTGCTATTGATACCGCCTGAAACAAACCTTCACGAAACGCATCTGCAAAATCATGATACACAGACTGGCTGTATAAAACATAAATACTCAATGCTGAAATAATAATCAACAAACTGGCATAAAATTTAAATTCGGCATCACGTAAAAAAGGCATTAAACTTTTTGTGCGTACCACGGTAAAATGCAGGGCAAAGTTAATGGCACCAAGAAACATAAAAACAATAGCAACAATCTCTATTGCATGGTTATCAAAATAACCAATACTGGCATCATAAGTAGAAAAACCACCAATGGACACTGTAGAAAAACTATGCGCCACGGCATCAAAACCATCCATACCCGCAAACCAGTAGGCAAGCGCACAGGCAATGGTTAATCCCAGATAAATATACCAGAGTGCTTTTGCCGTTTCTGCTATTCGTGGTGTTAATTTGCTGTCTTTTACCGGTCCAGGTGCTTCCGCCTTATACAGCTGCATACCACCAATGCCCAACATTGGCATGACTGCCACCGCCAGCACGATAATACCCATACCGCCTAACCACTGTAGTTGCTGGCGATAAAATAAAATACTGCGCGGCATATCATCCAGCCCGGTCAATACCGTTGCACCGGTTGTGGTCAGGCCTGAAATAGATTCAAACAGAGCATCAGCAAAACTTATACCAAGACCTTGATACAGATAAAACGGCATGGAACCTGCTGCACCCAATACCAGCCAAAACAGAACAACGATGATGAAGCCATCACGCAGGCGTAAATCGCCTTTTTTATTTCTTACTGGAAAAAACAGCAGGAAGCCAATGCTTAATAAAGACAAATAACTGTAAAAAAAAGCCTGTGCGGCACCTTCCTGATAGAGAAGACCAATAACAACAGGGGGCAACAGCGTGATGCTGAATAACATCAAAAACTGTCCGATAATACGTTGAATGACGGCTACATGCATAACTAATCAGAAGAAAGACACGCCAACCTGAAACAGCTTTTCAACTTCATTGAATTTACTTTTGTCCAGTAAAAATAAAATAAGATGATCTTCATTTTCAACCACAATATCATGATGCGCCATTATTACCTGCTCACCGCGGATAATTGCGCCTATGGTTGTGCCTTGTGGCAATTTAATCTGCTCAACGGTTTTACCCACCACTTTTGAATTTTTGCTATCACCATGAGCGATGGCTTCAATCGCTTCTGCTGCACCACGACGTAATGAGTGCACTGCCACCACATCACCACGACGCACATGCGCCAATAAACCACTAAGGGTAATCTGCTGCGGTGAAATAGCAACATCAATAGTGCCTTCGCTTTCCATTAAATCAACATAGGCATGGCGATTAATTATTGACATAACCTTTCGAGTACCTAAACGTTTAACCAGCATTGAGGATAAGATATTAGCTTCATCATCATTGGTTAAGGCACAAAAAACATCCATCTGGTCAATGTTTTCATCCAGCAACAAATCTTCATCTGCGGTATCTCCCAGCAAAACGATCGATTTGTTCAGGTCACAGGATAATTGGTCTGCGCGAGCAGGGTTACGTTCCAGTATTTTTACCTGGTAGTTTTTTTCCAGCGATTGCGCAAGACGTTTACCAATATTGCCACCACCTGCCAGCATAATGCGTTTGATGGGTTTATCCAGCTTGCGTAGCTCAGACATCACTGCTCGAATATCTTTTCGTGCTGCGATGAAAAAAACTTCGTCATCCACTTCTATTAATTCATTACCGTCTGGCACGATGCCTTTGCCGCCACGAAAGATAGCCGCTACTCGTGAATCAATACCCGGCATGTGCTTTCTTAAATCAGCAATCTCATGCCCCACAAGCGGTCCGCCATGATAGGCTTTAACACCCACCAGACGCGCCCGGCCTCCGGCAAAATCCAGCACCTGGAGTGCGCCCGGGTATTCAATTAAACGTTGTATATGCTCCGCAATTAACTGTTCCGGGCTAATCAGAACATCAATTGGTAGGTCATTTTTATTAAACAGTTCTTTGTATTTAAGGTATTCCTGAGAACGAACGCGGGCAATTTTTGTTGGTGTGTGAAACAGGGTATGCGCAATTTGACAGGCAACAATATTGGTTTCATCACTGTTGGTCACGGCAAGCAGCATATCGGCATCAGCAATACCGGCTTTTTTTAATACATCAGGATGGGAAGCGTGACCAACTATCGTTTGAATATCCAGACGCTCGCCTAAATCAGCAAGCAAAACGGAATTTGAGTCTACCAGGGTAATATCATTGGCTTCTGATGCCAGGCTTTCTGCAACGCTTGAACCTACCTGACCGGCACCTAAAATAAGAATATTCATGATTGTGTTAGAGGTGTCCCGTTGTTTTAAACAAGCTTTATCCGCCGGAGTTTACGCCTAAACTTCTCACTTTTGAACTCGTTCCCACGCTCCTGCGTGGGAATGCATACCTAGGCTAACGGCAAGTTCCGTATGCGTTACCACGCAGGAGCGTGGGAACGAGAACAAACAAGACTTATAAGCTAGTTTTTACCAGCCGGAGTTTACGCCTAAATGTCTCGGTTTTCACTTTGTTCTTTGCGTTTTTTCAGGCGACAAAAATAAAAACCATCCGCATCATGCTCACCCGGCAATAACTGGCGACCAAATTCACATGACTTACCCCAGGCCGCGATTAGTTTAATTTCTACTGCATCACCGTTGCATGCTAGAAAGCGAGCTATTTGATATTGATTTTCATCTTTAAATACCGAACAGGTAACATATAACAGTTCGCCACCGGGGGCTAACATTTGCCAGGCAGACGACAAAATTTCAGCCTGTAGCATGACTAGCTGTTCTATATCTGACTCACGGCGTAAAGATTTAATATCAGGGTGTCGACGAATCACACCACTGGCGGAACACGGCGCATCAATTAATATGCGATCAAATTTGTCGCCATGCCACCATTGTTTATAGTGTCGAACATCCGCGACGATTAGTTCTGCTCTTGATGTCAGTTTAAGCCGTTGCAAGTTTTCACTGACACGCTGCATTCGCTGCTCATCAAGCTCTACCGCAACCAACTTGTCGATGCTACTGTAGCGTTCCAGAAGGTGGCAGGTTTTTCCACCGGGTGCTGCGCATAAATCAAGTACTTTTGAGGATTCAGTGACATTAAGTAACTCTGCTACCAACTGGGCACCAGCATCCTGAACGGAAACGGCACCGTCGGCAAAACCGGGCAATAAACGCACATCCATTCCCTGGCTCAGCTTTAAAGCACAATCCGTTAACGGGGCATCAGTATTGCTATAAAACGCAATATCGTCTTTATCAAGCAACTGCTGGTATTGAGCAACACTATACAAAGACGGGTTGATCCGTAACCAGAAGGCAGGACGCTGATTATTTGCGGTTAAGACAGGCAACCAGTCTTGCGGCCAGTCGATTTTTATTTTTTCCAGCATCCACTGCGGATGCGAGTAATGAGCCTCATCATCCTTAAATGATGGCGAGTCCAGCAAAGCAAGCAATGTTTCTTTCTCGCGCAGATAAGACCTTAATACCGCATTGACCAGCCCGGCCGCCCACTTTTTACCTGCTTTTCTTACCAACTCAACCGCATCATTAGTGATCGCATAATCCGGTGTGCGACAGGCATTTAACTCATATATAGCCATTAACAAAATCAATTGCACATCCAGGTCTTTTGCTTTGAGTGGTTTTGATAACAGCCGCGAAACAAAAAACTGCAACTGCCAGCGCCAGCGAAGCACGCCATTAGCCAGCTCATTAGCCAGAGAGCGATCGCGCTTGTCTTCGAGGATATCAATATTAGCTGGTTGCGCAGCAGACAGGGACTGACCATTAAAAACCTGTTTTAAGGCTTTTAATGCCGCTTGCCGGGCAGGACTGGCCTGGCTTTTTTTGGCTCTGACTTTTTTCTTTACTGGCGAGGAGGGTTTTTCCATAATAACTATTATTGCATAAATATTTAATGTTATTTATGTGTAGTGACTCAGGTTTACTCATAGAACCGAATGACTGAGTTCGGTCATAAGCGGACACACAGAAAAAACAAACCCTCCTAACCTCCCTTTCAAAAAGGGAGGGACTAAAGCCTTTTTACCTCCCCCTTTTTTCAAAGGGGGATTGAGGGGGTTTAGTTTTTAACGTCCGCTAAGTGTCGAAACCGGTCGTTAAATAATCTAACACTGTCCGTCAGATAAAGTACAGATTTATGCACCGCTTTTATTTCACTTTAATATCTGCCCAACTAAAGAGTTAGCATTAAGAAAAGCAGCAACCGGCATTCTGCGTTTTCCTTCTGTCTGCAATTCGGTAATACGTAACACACCTTCGCCAGTTGCTACATCAATACCCTGTGCGGATTCCGCAATAACTGTACCTACAACTGCAGCAGCACGTTCAGTATAAATATCAGCATCGGTATCAAGCTGTGCTTGCCACAGGCGCAATTTGACTGTTTTGTTATTTTTCCCTGCTGTTTTTAGATAGCTACAATAAGCCACCGGCCACGAATTATAAGCACGAATTGCGCGTTCTATTTCTACCGCTGATAACGACCAGTCAATTTTAGCTTCTGCTTTATTTAGTTTTGCTGCATAACAGGCAACTGCATTATTCTGCTTTATTTTATTTTGCTGCTGCTGGGCAATGGCAGGTAAAGCCGAGATTAAGGTTTTTGCCCCCAGCGCCATTAACTTATCATGCAAACTGGAACCGGTTTCATCCGCAGCAATGTCACACTCACTAACACTTAACATATCACCCGTATCCAGACCTTCGTCCATTTGCATGATAGTAATGCCGGTTTTTTTGTCTGCCGCCAGTATCGCTCGCTGTATCGGTGCCGCGCCACGCCAGCGCGGCAATAACGATGCGTGGATATTAATACAGCCCAGACGTGGCGCTGCCAGTACAGCGGGAGGCAATAACAGACCATAAGCGGTCACGATCATTAAATCCGCATTTAAAGTGTTTAATTCGTGCTGTGCCTGCTCATCTTTTAATGATGTTGGCTGGTAAACCGGAATATTATATTCCAGCGCTTTTTGTTTTACCGGTGAGGCCAGCAAACCACGACCACGACCCGCAGGACGATCCGGCTGGGTGTAGACCGCAATAACGTCATAAGAAGCATCAATTAATGCCCGTAGTGCCGCTACCGAAAAATCCGGTGTGCCAGCGTAGATGATACGTAATGAATTACTCACAAGGTGATGCCAGTTTTTAAGTTTTAGAGATGCCCTTAAACCTTAAAAAAGCAGTAGAATCGTAGCGAGAATGTCTAAGGTGCTGAAGGTTAAGGTTTTTTTGGGTACTTTGGCTTTGCTCGTAGTCACTCTACGGGTGAAGTCAAAATATCCGGAAAAAGCCTTAAGATTCAGTGCATTAGGCATTCGCAGTAGGTTCAACTGATTTTTTAAGGTTAAAGCACGGCGCGACGATCAACTTCACGCTGCGTTTTAAGCAAACGTTTTTTAATGCGCTGTAACTTAAGAGGGGATAAATAATCTACAAACAACTTGCCATTTAAATGGTCGATTTCATGCTGAATACACACTGCCAGCAGTTCATCTGCCTGTAAGGTATATTCATCGCCATTTTGATCCATCGCTTTCACGGTAACTTTCTCACTACGCTGTACTACTTCATAAACATCCGGTACTGACAAACAGCCTTCATCACAGCTTTCGCTACCCTCTTCTGCAATAATTTCAGGATTAATCAAACACAAGGGCTGACTTTTATCTTCAGACAGGTCGATCACAATCACCCGTTGATGCACATTAACCTGAGTCGCGGCCAAACCTATCCCCGGCGCAAGGTACATGGTTTCAAACATGTCCTCCACCAGTTTTTTAATATCGCTACCCACATTTTCTACCGGTTGAGCCAGCGTTCGCAGGCGCTTATCCGGGTAATGTAATATATCTAGTATTGCCATAACGCTTCATCTTTTGTCACTATTCAGTAGCTGAAAACACCACTAAACAGCACGTCTATAATTATTTCTGCTACACTCAATAAAAAACTTGCTTTAACAGAAGTGCCACATGGATGTGGCGTTTACGAACCAAAGGATGGAGCCGAGGTTTACCTACTAAACCATTGAGAACAGTAAGAAAATCAGCGATCACAAACCTTTAAAACCAATAACTAACAGGGTTATAAAACAGGGAATTATAATAAAAATGAACAATTCTACAACTCCCATGCTCAGTAATATTGTAACCTTTTTCATGCTTTCAGGGCTACTTGCTATTACCACTGGCTCAATTACCGGTTGTAGTACAGCAAAACCACTCCCGGTTAGCATTGTTGAACCTGAACAAGTAGAGGGAACGATTGTCGCTGCTGAAAAAACAACCTCTCCGGTAAAAAAAATCCGTGTAAAAGCTTCATACCCAAGACAATATACGGTAAAAAAAGACGATACACTATGGGATATCTCCAGTTTATTCCTGCGTGATCCCTGGTACTGGCCTGAAATCTGGCAAAAAAATCCTCAAATTCAAAACCCCCACTTAATCTTTCCGGGTGATGTACTAACGCTGGTTTATGTTAATGGACAGCCACAAATTTTTGTTAATGAAATACAGCGCAAAATGATGCAACAAAATGGTGGTACGCTACCGGTTAAAAAACTCAGCCCTGGCATACGCACAAAAGCACTACAGGCCAGCATCCCCAGCATACCCGGTGATGCCATTCGACAGTTCTTAAACAAACCCCGCGTAGTCACCAAAGAGCAGCTCGACAATGCACCTCGCATTATCGCCAGTGATGAACAGCATCTTATATTAGGCTCCGGTGATCGTGTTTATATCCGTGGTGAAATTGACAAAGAACGTGTGCGTTTCTCCGTGTTCAGGCCGGGCGATGAATTGCGCAACCCTGGCAATGATGAACTTTTAGGCTATGAGGCTAAATATTCAGGTGATGTACATATCAGCACCTATGGTGACCCGGCCACCGGCGACCTTACCTATACCGTCAGAGAAGTATTAATTGGTGACCGCCTGCTGCCAGAAGACAAAAGCAAGCTGGAAAATCTGTTTTTCCCTCAAATACCTGACAAAGAAGTCAATGCACAAATTATCTCATTATTTGAAGCATTATTTGGTGTTGCTCAACATCAGATCGTGGTAATTAATAAAGGTGAACGCGATGGCATGGAAGTCGGTTATCTACTGGCAACCTTCACCCAGGGCGAAACCGTCTATGACCACCTTGACAAAAGCCGCAGCAAACCGATAAAACTGCCCGATGAGCGTAGCGGTTTAATGATGCTTTTTAAAACCTTTGATCGTGTCAGCTATGGTTTAATACTGGAATCAAAGCGCGTTATCCGCAAGCATGACTTTGTTCATACGCCACAGTTTTAAGGGCTTGCCAAGAAATAACTTGATCATATTGCACCGAATATCGTTTTGTATTCAAGACACCCAAAGGGGAGCATACTCGTTGTATGTAACCCTTTTGGTAACGCCGAAGACGAAAGGATAGACAAGCAAGATGATCAAGTTATTTCTTGACAAGCCCTAAGCACCGTAAACGCTAACGTAGCAGATAAAAAAATCGTGTAATATTCACGGATGAATAAAAACAGGACGCAGCCTGCAATGGACGCAGCAACAAAAAACATCCACACAAACCAGGACTCACTGGAACACTGGTTAACACTGCGCCACACACCAGGAGTTGGCAACGCCACCTTTCATGCCCTGCTGAGCACATTTGGCACAGTCAACGCTGCACTCAATGCCAGCCACAAACAACTCTCTACTGTGGCGATAAAAACAGATGCTTTAAACGCCCTCGGCAAATCATTAAAACCAGACATAAGCGCCGACCTTGACTGGCTCACTCAGGAAGACTATCACCACATCATCACTTTATTTGACGAAACTTATCCAGCCGCTTTAAAAGAACTGCCCGATGCACCGCCCATATTATATGTAAGAGGTGACATCGACTATCTCAAACAACCTCAGCTGGCAATGGTCGGTTCGCGAAACCCAACGGCTGCAGGGCGCAATACTGCCAGAGAGTTCGCCAAACACCTTTCCAATGCCGGCATTACCATTACCAGTGGCCTGGCCAGTGGCATTGATGGTGCCAGTCATGAAGGCGCACTGCAAGGTCTGGCTGGCAGCATCGCTGTGGTCGCACACGGGCTGGATATTATCTACCCGGCGCAGCACCAAAAACTGGCACAGCAGATTACTGAACATGGTGCGGTGATTTCAGAAATGCCCATCGGCACACCACCACATCGCGGTTTATTTCCACGACGCAACCGCTTAATCAGTGCACTGTCACTGGGCACACTGGTGGTAGAAGCCGCACAAAAAAGCGGCTCTTTGATTACCGCGAGATTAGCAATGGAACAAAACAGAGAAGTCTTTGCCATTCCCGGTTCAATCCATAACCCCATGGCCAGAGGTTGCCACCAACTCATTCGACAAGGCGCTAAACTGGTAGAAACAGCCGCTGACATACTGGAAGAATTGTGTATCCCACACCAGCAAACCCCCTCCTGCCCCCCAAAATCTGAAAAAAAACCTCCGAAAAACCACAAAGAGTCACTTATAGCACTTGACCCGGATCACCAAAAACTGCTCAAATGCCTCGCTTACGAGCCGGCCAGTATTGATGAACTGGTGTATCGCAGCCAGTTTACTGCTGCCGAGGTTGCCTCCATGCTACTTATTATGGAGCTTGAAGGCCGCATTGTGTGCCAGGGCGGGCGCTACACAAATATCAAGTGTTAGCGCCTGAACGGAAAGTAGCTCTACTGCGACCGTCCCAGATACACAATCTTTGCACTACAAGCCACAAAGGTTAAAATAGGGTCACTTAGAATAACTAAACTCTTATATCTTGTAGCACAAATCTTGCGTATCTGAATCGGTCTCGCTACAAGCTACTTTCCGTTCAGGCACTAGTCATCTGATTTATATATGATAATCGAGACTTGTTTATAATCTTTCCTGTAAAAACAGGACTAACGAGATTTTTTGAATGATAATAAAACAATCCGCTGTTGATGTCTTAATGTTCCTTTTTGAACGTTATCTGGGCGACGAAGAGCCTGTCGATACCAGCTACATCACCGATGAACGTGACAACATTCAACGTCGTCTCGAAGCCATGGGCTTTCACAACCGTGAAATCAACCAGGCTTTTGACTGGCTGGAAAGCCTGGTTGATAACCAGCACGACAATCAACTTATGCAACTAAAAGCCAGCAGCACACGCATATATAGTGAGCAGGAGAAAAAACTAATCAGCCTGGAAAGCATTGGTTTTTTAAGTTTTCTTGAACAAAGCAACATTCTCACCCCGATAACCCGAGAGCGAATATTGGATCGCGTGGTTGCACTGGGACATTCACTTGATGCTGAGCAACTAAAATGGATAATCATGATAGTGCTACACTCAGAACCTGAGTTTGATATTGCACTGACACTGATAGAAGATTTTATGTTCGATGAAGACATCGATCATA
>CAZALW010000013.1:0-13523 GCA_964485705.1 uncultured Thiotrichaceae bacterium | reverse complement strand
CTTGCTTCATACGGTCATGTGCGTGACCTCATCCCCAAAGATGGCGCTATCGACACAGAAAATGATTTTTCGATGAAATACCAGATCATCGAACGCAATGAAAAACATGTTAATAAAATCATTCAATTTTTAAAAAAAGCCGACACACTCTATCTCGCAACTGACCAGGATCGCGAAGGTGAAGCCATTTCATGGCATTTATATGAGCTGTTAAAAGAAAAAGACCTACTGGCAAACAAACAGATCCATCGCGTGGCTTTTAACGAAGTGACCAAACGCGCGATACGCGAAGCCATCGCTAACCCGGGAGAACTCTCCATCAATTTAATCAATGCCCAGCAAACCCGGCGGGCACTGGATTACCTGGTGGGCTTTAACTTATCACCCTTATTGTGGAAAAAAGTACAACGTGGCCTTTCTGCAGGTCGCGTACAAAGCCCTGCTCTACGTTTAATTGTTGAACGTGAACTGGCGATTGAAGCCTTTGACCCCAAAGAATACTGGACCATTGAAGCCGATGTTTCAAAACACAAACAGGCCTTCCTTTCTAAACTAAACCTTTATAACAATGAAAAAATAAAACAGTTCAGCATCACCGATGCCGACACCGCCACCGCTGCCAGAGAAACCTTACTAAAAGCAGCCAATGGCAAACTAACCGTTAACAAGGTAGAAAAGAAAGAAAGAAGACGTAATCCTTCAGCCCCCTTCACCACCTCGACTTTACAACAGGAAGCGGCCAGGAAACTGCGTTTTTCGACACAGCGCACCATGCGTACTGCACAAAATCTGTACGAAGGCATCGATATTGGTGGTGAAACTGTGGGTTTAATCACTTATATGCGAACCGACTCGTTACACCTTGCCGATGAAGCACTGGCTGAAATACGCGGTTTAATTGAACAACGCTTTGGTAGCAACAATTTACCCGAAACACCACGCATCTTCAAAAATAAATCAAAAAATGCGCAGGAAGCACATGAGGCGATACGCCCGACTTCAGTTCGTCACATTCCCGAAGAAATTAAGGACAAGCTGAACCCCAATCAATTTTCCCTCTACCAGCTCATCTGGAAACGCACCATGGCCTGCCAGATGATTCATGCCACACTGGATACAGTAAGCGTTGAACTTGGCTGTGGCGATGGTAATAGCTTCCGCGCTTCTGGCTCAACCATCAAATTTCCCGGTTTCATGTCAGTCTACATGGAAGGCAGTGATGATAAAAAAGCCGATGACAATACCGAAAAACTGTTGCCAGAATTAATTCAGGGCGAAAAAATTGATTTACTGGAAATCAGAAATGAACAACACTTTACCGAGCCGCCACCACGATTCACTGAAGCCAGCTTAGTTAAAACCCTGGAAGAATATGGCATCGGTCGACCATCAACTTATGCCAGCATTATTTCAACCCTGGTGAATCGTAACTATGTCGAACTTGAAAGTCGCCGCTTTACACCCACCGATATAGGCCGCATCGTCAATGGCTTTCTTACTGAACATTTCACCAAATATGTTGATTATGAATTTACCGCCGATCTGGAAGACGAATTAGACTGTATTGCGCGTGGCGAGCATGACTGGGTACCACTGCTTAAAAAATTCTGGACACCGTTTAAAGAAACGGTTGATCATATCGAAGAAAACGTCAGCCGTGCTGATGTCGCCCAGTCACGCCACATTGGCACCGATACCGAAACCGGCAAACCGGTATCAGTACGCATGGGACCCTATGGCCCATTTGTACAGATAGGCGATAAAGACGATGAAGAAAAACCGCGTTTTGCCAGCCTTCGCCCGGGGCAGAAAATGGCCGACATCACCATGGATGATGTTTACTTTCTGCTGCAACTACCACGTGACCTGGGTGAAACACCAGAAGGCGAGGCAGTGTCAAGCAACTATGGTCGCTTTGGCCCTTACGTAAAATATGCCAGCAAATTTGTCTCCATCAATAAAGAGTATCAGGACAAAGGCATCGACCCGTACAACATTACTTTTGAACAGGCGATGGAACTGGTTAAGGTGAAAAAAGAATTTGATGCCAACAAACACATCAAAGACTTTCCCGGCACTGATATAGAAGTGTTAAATGGCCGCTGGGGCCCGTACATTACTGATGGTCTGAAAAACGCCAAAATCCCCAAAGATAAAGAACCAAAATCACTTACCCAAAAAGAATGTGAAGAACTACTGGCTGCTGCACCTTTTCGTCGTGGCAAAAAGAAAAAGGTTGCTAAGAAAAAAGTAACGAAGAAGAAAACGGTTAAGAAAAAAACCACTAAAAAGACCACAAAGAAAAAAGCGGCAAAGAAAAAAGTCGCAAAGAAAAAGACGGTCAAAAAATATGGCTAAAACACAAGACTATTAGTGACGAATACAGCCCGGGGTATAAGTCTGTATTTTATCTGACAGGCGGCGTCAGATTTGCAATGACCGGTTTCGACACGCTGGAAAAACTGAAAAGCATTAGTCCGCGAAGAACGCAAAAGACGCGAAAAAAGCAAAAAAAAATAATGGGTTTATAGTCAAGAGTAAAACGTTGCTGTTTATATCAACACTAAAGCCAGCAATACTATTGCTTATTCAAGCCTACCTAGAAAAAACAAAAAAATGTTTTCTTTGCTTTTTTTCGCGTCTTTTGCGTTCTTCGCGGACTAATGTTTTTGATTTTTAACATCCGCTAACGACCCGATTCGGCCATTCATCCATAAGTAAATCAGGCACTCTCTGTCAGGCAAGTTGGAGCTACTACACATTATGGCCAGTAATTTTTCCATTCGCCATGCGGTACACATCATCAAACAAGGTGGCATTATCGCCTACCCCACTGACACCATCTACGGTCTTGGCTGTGACCCCTATAACCAGGCTGCGGTAGAAAAAATTAATGCCATTAAACAACGCCCATTAAACAAACAGTTTATTTTACTGGCAGCAAACATTAGTCAAATACGCCCTTTAATCCAGATAGAAAAGGCACAGGAAAAAAACCTGACACAAAATACCCAACCAACAAGCTGGATTGTTAAAGCTAACCCTGCAGCACCAGAGTGGTTAGTCGGTGACAGCAATACATTATGCATTCGCATCAGCAAGCACGATGAAGTACAACGATTATGTAATGCTTTAGGACACGCCATTATTTCGACCAGCGCCAACCTGTCTGGCAAAAAACCGGCAAAAAACGCCCTCGAACTATATCAGTACTTTCTCCACCAGGTTGACAAAATCCTTATTGCAAATAAAAAACAAAGCAGTAAGTCATCAACAATAATTCGATTGTGCGATAATCAGGTTATTAGAACATAACCATAGTAACCTCTCAATAAGTCCGGGCAGCTCTATTTATACAGTCGTCTGTGGTCATGGAAGACCACAGTTGAGCGACACATGGATGTGCTTGAGCATACTGTATAAATAGAGCTGCCCGGACTTATTGAGAGGTTACATAACCCCATTAAAAATCATTATGAACAACAACGACAAACCAGATATCCAGGCCGTTAAGAATTACTTAATAACACTGCAAAAAACAATTTGCAGCGCACTAACAAAAGAAGATGGTAAGGAAGATTTTATTGTTGATGAATGGCAGCGTGAAGCCGGCAACGGTGGCGGCATCACTCGGGTATTAAGCAATGGTGATGTTTTTGAGCAAGCCGGGGTCAATTTCTCTCACGTAAGCGGTGATGAGCTGCCTGCTTCAGCAACCGCACATCGCCCTGAATTGACTGGTCGGCAGTTTCAGGCAATGGGTGTATCTTTAGTCATTCATCCTAAAAACCCAAAAATTCCGACTTCACATGCCAACGTAAGGTTTTTTATTGCTACCAAAGAAAATGAAGACCCCGTCTGGTGGTTTGGTGGTGGTTTTGATTTAACGCCATATTACGGCAATGATGAAGATTGCATCCACTGGCACAACGTTTCCAAAAAAGCCTGTGAGCCATTTGGCAATGATGTTTACAAAAAATATAAAAGCTGGTGCGATGATTATTTTTATATTAAACACCGTGATGAACAGCGCGGCATTGGTGGGTTGTTTTTTGATGACTTAAATGAGCAGGGCTTTACAAAAAGTTTTGCTTTTATGCAAAGTGTTGGAGACCATTACATTGACGCTTATTTGCCCATCGTGCAACGTAGAAAAAATGAAAGCTATACACAGCAGCAACGTGATTTCCAGTTGTATCGCCGTGGACGTTATGTTGAGTTCAACCTGGTTTATGACCGTGGCACTTTATTTGGCCTGCAAACAGGTGGGCGTACGGAGTCTATCCTAATGTCACTACCGCCTGTTGTGCATTTTGAGTACAATAGACCCATCCCGGAAAACTCTGAAGAAGAAAAACTTTATAATTATTATTTAAAACCTAAGGATTGGGTTTAAGACATCGCCAATAACTTTCTACAAATAAGCCCGTAGGCCTACAGAAATGACGCATGGATACGCCAGTTCTACAGACCCACGTTTTATACTGATTACAAAGTGCACACAGTACCGTAATTTTCCCTAAAAATGGAATCATAAATTTAATCAGAGATGATCATATCACCTCTAGGAGCTTGTCCGAGAATAGAAATCGTAGCGAGGGGAAGCTGATTTGAGTCAGATTTTTTCATGTGTGAGGCGAATATAGGTATATTTAACGAAAATAATGGAAGAATCTGGCCACAACAGCTTTTCCGCAGTAGGTTCTCTATTCTCGGACAAGCTCCTAGTTAGGTGGCCAAATTAACCGTACCACTACATGCCTGTATAGTTCGTCATCCTTAGCCAAAGCTATTTCCTTTCTGCAGCCAGACGAAAACCTAAGGTAGATAAAGAGCGGTACTCGACATAAGATCCGCGGATAGCCACTCTAACTCTTTCTGGTGTGCAATGATAAGAACCACCACGCATAGATTTTCGAGCTGACAGTTCGCCACCAGTTGGGTCAATCGATGGTGAAACCTTGTAATAATCTCGCTCAAAAGAATCATCTACCCATTCCCATAAGTTGCCGATCATGTCGTACAGACCCCAGGCATTCGGTTTCAGAGTCCCAACAGGCATAGGCTTATCCCCTGAACTTGTTTTAAACCAGGAAAACTCGGCCATTTCATCATATGTAAATGGGCGCAAGCCACTGGTTCCCGCACGCGCCGCATACTCCCATTCCGCCTCAGTGGGCAACCGGTAGCGATAATTATCATCCAGGTCATTGATAATTTCTATAAATTCATGAGCAGATTGCCAGCTGACTCGACTGACCGGTAACATCTTCCAGTCATCTCTTTGCCATCTTTTTTCTCTTCCCGGCTTATAAGCCATCAGCTCATACCACATTATCTGTGTCACTTCTGTCGTTGCCAGGTAAAAATCTTTACTGATTATTACTTTATGCGCAGGTAATTCCTTTTTTAAATTTTCTACACGATCAGGATTCACTTCTTTTGTTAGCAAGCCAAAATTTTGAGTACCCATCATGAAATGACCAGCATTAATTTTGACCATATCTTGCCCAAAAGGGCTGGTGTAGGTTTCAGCTTGAAGAGTAGGTATTAATAAAAAATAAATAATTATCAGCGTCAATAGATTTTCTAATAATTTATTCACTTGCCAGTTTAATATCACTATAGAATAAATAAGAGAGTAGTCAGGGTTGTTTTTACCTGAAATCAAATCGAGGGAAATAAGATACTCTTAAAAGTATAAACACCCTTCTGACTCAAGTCAAACCAAAGCCTTGTCCAATATGAAATGAGCCTGAACGGTTTAAGTGGCAAACTGCTCGATCCAGACTTATTCAGAAGTTCCACAGATCCACATGCAGTGGCACACATTTTTATTCACTTCCATTAGCGGCAGGCACTTTTTTATGTAACTCAACCACGTTACGATCTGACATGTTACTGCCGGGCAACGCTGCCAGTGGTTTGGATATGTAATGACCCTGTATTTTATCAACACCGCAGATTTTCAATAAGCGTATAATCTCTGGACTTTCGACATATTCGGCAACAGTATAACGCCCTAAAGAATGAGCAACATCATTCATCGCAGTAACAATCGCTCTGTCTGTTGCCCCTCTCACCATGCTCCTGACAAACTGGCCATCAATTTTTACATAGTCTGTAGGCAGGTTTTTAAGTTGTGAAAATGAGCAATAACCAGTACCAAAATCATCAAGAGAAAAACGGCAGCCGATTTGTCGTAATTCACTAATAAAATCATTCGCCTCCTCAATGTTTGCAATAGCACAGGTTTCTGTCACTTCAAAGGTTAATATACGCGGATTAACATCATACTGCCTGATCAATGATTTTATTCTACCCAGTGATTTATCACTATCAACGGTATTACCCGATATATTGATTGATAAACGCATTTTTTTACTTAATGCACCCGCAGCAACAATTTCCTGCAGGGCCTTTTCAAGTACCCACATATCGATGTCAGGCATCAGATTAAAGCGTTCGGCAGTAGGAATAAAGCTGTCAGGGTAGTGTAATCCACCATCTTTATTAATCATTCGCACCAGCACTTCGTAGCTATAAATTTTATCAACATCATCCAGATGTCGCTGCCATAACACGCCGTTCTGTGCCGGCAAATTCGTTAGATCAACGTCCCTCATGTCCATGATAGGCTGGTAATGCAAGACAAATTTATTTTTATCTAACGCTTCTTTAATACGAGCAGACCAGTCAAGTTCACTGCTCATGGTATTACGTTCGTCACTATTTTTTTCATACAGATGCGTCAGATTTCTACCCAGTCGTTTTGAAATATGGCAGGCAATATCAGCGTTCGCCATAATATCACCTGCGGTAGCATTTGACTCATCCATCAACGCCACACCAAAACTTGCATTGACATGGTAGGTTTTATCTTCGTGATACACGCGCATATTAGACAATGACACTCTGACTTCATCAGCAAGATTAATTGCTGTGTTTTTATCGACATTTTTCAGGATAAGTGCAAACCCATCACTGCCGATTCGTGCAGCGATATCATGTCGACGCAAACTTTTATTTATCTCCTGACTTAGGTCTATAAGCAACTGATCACCAACTTCATGCCCAGCCGTATCATTGACATATTTAAAACGATCGAGGTCAAGATAAACCACGGCACTCATCACATCAGTACGTTTTACGGTATTAATTTCTTTTTCCAGATAATCTTCAAAATAACGGCGATTATACAAACCGGTCAAACTATCATGTGTGGCTTGCCAGCGTAATTTCTCTTCCATCATTTTGCGTTCAGAAATATCACGAAAAGCAATAACCGAGCCTTCTTTCTTGCCATCAATGGTTAGCGGATACAAGGTGCAATCAACCGGAATTTCTTTACCACTTTGATGGCGAAACCAGGACTCCCAACCCTGCAATTGCTGACCTGAATAATACGCTTCTTTCAATAAATCACGGCCACTATTTTGTTTGTTTACGTGGAACGTTTCGGCAGCATTTTCACCGAGCAACGATTGGACATTGTGCAGACCTAGTACTTTTAATGCCGCTGGATTCATGAAAATAACGCAGCCGCCTTTATCAACACCGTAAACACCTTCACCAACCGACTCTAAAATTGCGGCAAGACTTTCACGCTGCTTCTCAATCGAGCGTTGCACTTCAATGAATCGTCGCATACCAGACAGACGCGCAAGAAATAACTCCTCAGGTTCATTTTTGAACATACATTCAATCGCACCCGCCTGCAAACAGGTACGTATTACTGAGTCCAGATAAGTACCGGTAATAACGGCTGTACGTATTTCTGCCGTGCGCGGATCATCTCGCAGCTTCTGGCACAGCACATAACCATTATGCTCAGGCATGAAATAATCAACTATCGCAATATCTATTTTTTGATCACAGGCAATACCATAAGCTTCATCAACAGAGCTGGCAGAAATCACTTCATAGTAGTTACGTTGCAGCAATCGCTGATAATAAACACGGCTACTTTTTGAATCGTCAACCAGTAGAATGGTAATTTTAGATTCATTGTAATCGTTTTTTCGCTGCTCTATAACCGGATCCTGAGAGTCCGGATTGAGTATTGACTCTAACAACGACGCCACTTCCTGATAATTTTCCCAGGGTACTAATGCAGTTTTTTTGCGGGTGCTCATCCAGTTAAGCAGTTCAAGCTCTGCGTCATTGGATAATAAGATTACCGGAATTTCACTGTATGGTTCGCGGTCAAGGATGACCAGCAGGTGTTTGGATTCGTCAAAATGCTCGTAGTTTGGCCAACCCACTATGATGGCGTGTAATTGCTGCCTGTTAGATTGCAATGAATTAATTGCAGAAGTAAAACTGTCTGCGTTAATAAGCTCATAACCTTGCTTCAGCAGTGTTTTGCCAAGCATATATCGCAATGTGGGCGATTCTTCAATAACAAGAATACGTTGCTTTGCAGTATTATCAGGCATGTAACTTCTCAGGATGACTCTTTATAAATCGCTCATACAAATGGCAAAAAGCTAGTTCTGATACTAAGGGCTTGTCAAGAAATAAATTGATCATTTTGCTTGTCTATCCTTTCGTCTTCAGCGTTGCTAAAAGGGTTGCATACAACGAGTATGCGCCCCTTTTGGTGCCTTGAATACAAAACGATATCCGGCGCAATATGATCAATTTATTTCTTGACAAGCCCTAAAACCATCCTCGTACTCCATCAGCCTTGTGTTGATGGAAAACTAGTACAGGAGGTTTATAAAATCCAGTTTTGATCACATCCTTTTATATCAGTTATAGTAATTTACCTCGAAAAATCCAGTGTTTTTTCTATATCTTCAGTTGAACAAGCAAAAATACGCCATTTATTGTACTGCTGACTCAATCGCTGCAATAACCTCAGTTTCAATATTTAACAAAAGCTCTTTAGCCGGACTATGCTGCCCGATAAAGCCAGGGCGATTAAACAGCACAGTGGTTTTCCCTTCTCGCTCAATCAGACTGATATGTAACGGGCAAAAGCCCAGCATATGGGGATCCAGGTTACTGACTTTATTCGCGTACCAGCCATTACAGAACACCATGCTACGAATTTCGCTGAGATTATTCTGGTTGTAATCATCACCCCACTTGTTTGCAAAGCGTGCCAGGTTAGCACCCATATCGGGTTCGAAAACCACATAAAATCGCGCATTTTCCAGGCTTTTGTACACCCTGTGATAAACCGCTGAAAGTGGTTTATCAACATGCAGAATATACACACCGCTATTCTTGTTATCGGCGAAAACGCTTGATACCGAGAATATCAACACCAATACAACCAGCCACTTCACTCCTGTTTTCATAATTACACCTATAATTAGATACCTTGTTATACCACTATAGCGTGGTCTGTTACAATAAGCCCCAACCTGATTTTAATTTTGTGGAGCAAACCGTGTCCAGAACCGGCCATTTTTCAGCAACTCGCCTGCGCCGTATGCGCCGTTGTGATTTTTCACGTCGCTTGATGCGGGAAAACAATCTATCCGTTGATGACCTTATTTACCCGATGTTTGTTATAGAGGGTAATAATAAACGTGAAGCAGTAGCCTCCATGCCTGCTGTCGAGCGGCTCACTATTGACCTGTTGTTAGAAGAAGCCAGCCAATGTTTTGCGCTGGGCATTCCTGCTATCGCCCTTTTTCCCGTGGTTTCGACAAGCAAAAAATCCGATGATGCCGCTGAAGCTTATAATCCTGATGGCCTGGCGCAAACTGCGGTAAGGAAGCTAAAAAAAGCCCTGCCCGAACTCGGCGTTATTACCGATGTTGCCCTCGACCCATTTACCAGTCACGGCCAGGATGGCTTGATAGATGACACTGGCTATGTTTTAAATGACGAAACCGTTAAGGTTCTAGTTAAACAGGCTCTATCTCATGCACAGGCGGGAGCAGATGTAGTAGCACCATCCGATATGATGGATGGCCGTATTGGCGCAATACGAAAAGCACTGGAAGACAACGGTTTTATTCACACTCGCATACTGGCTTATTCGGCAAAATATGCCTCCAGTTTTTATGGCCCGTTCCGCGATGCCGTGGGTTCGGCAAAAAATCTTGGCACAGGTAATAAGTACAGTTATCAGATGGATCCGGCCAACTCAGATGAAGCGCTGCGAGAGGTTGAACTCGACATTAAAGAAGGCGCGGATATGTTTATGGTGAAACCAGGCATGCCCTATCTGGATATTGTGCGCAGGGTGAAAGACGAGTTTGGCATTCCCACTTACGTTTATCAGGTCAGCGGTGAATACGCCATGTTAAAAGCCGCAGCACAAAATGGCTGGCTGGATGAAAAAGCCACAGTACTGGAAAGCCTACTGGGTTTCAAACGCGCCGGTGCAGATGGTATTTTGACCTACTATGCTAAGACCGTAGCGCAGTGGTTACAACAGGAAAAATAGACTATCCTGCGGCAGGCTAACTGAGCATTAAAAAAAAGCATAGTCCGCGAAGAACGCAAAAAACGCAAATAAAAACAAAATATTTTAACTATTTGCGTTCTTTAGCATGCTCTTGCGAAAAATAAGACTTATTAAGTTTAATAACAGTTTGCCAAAGCAATTATTACTCTAACTATCATTAGGTTCGTAAACGCCACATTCATGTGGCACTGCTCAAAAGGTCTCAATTTGATTTTTTTGCGTCTTTTGCGTTGACGTGCATGGATAGCACTAATGTCGCGAGCGCAAGGATGCGCATGAGCGACCTTCGCGGACTATTCTTTTATTTTAACTTGATAGCAGCAGACGCTAGAATCAAACTCTCAGAGATTAAATGACAATAAGTACAGGCACAGATCGTTATGCTGTTTTTGGTAACCCGATAAAACACAGCAAATCACCACAAATTCATATGCTGTTTGCCGAGCAAACCAAACAGCCGCTGATTTATACGGCTGAACTGGTTGAAACCGGACAATTTAATCAGGCGGTTAAATATTTCATAAAAAACAACGGTAAAGGATTGAACATCACCGTACCGTTTAAAGAAGACGCGTGGGCATGTGCTACACAACGTAGTGCTCGTGCACAACGTGCTGGCGCGGTTAACACTTTAGTTGTCAAAGTAGACAGTGAGTTATACGGCGACACCACAGACGGTGTTGGACTGGTACGTGACCTCTTGCAAAACCACAGCATCCAGATAAAAAATAAAAATGTTTTAATTGTCGGCGCAGGTGGTGCGGTTCGCGGAGTACTGGAAGAAATACTGGCACAACAACCCGCATCACTATTAATCGCTAATCGCACCAAACAAAAAGCCGAACAACTGGCTAAAGATTTTTCTGAGCTGGGAAATATCCATGACAACATTAAGGGTTGCGGGCTGGATGAAATCAATGATGCCAGTTTTGATATTATTATCAATGGTACCTCAGCCAGTTTAAAAGGCGACTTGCCACCACTGCCTGATTCGATATTCAGAGAAAATAGTTGCAGTTACGACATGATGTACGCCGCACAAGCCACGCCTTTTATGCAGTGGTCGACAAACAACGGAGCCACAAACGTATTTGATGGATTGGGTATGCTGGTTGAACAGGCCGCAGAGTCATTCTACCTGTGGAGAAATATCCGACCCGAAACAAAACCAGTGATTAAACATATCCGCAACTTGTTGATAAAAGAGGGTTGATAAAAACCAACTGATAAAAAACTGAAGCAGCGTGTAATACGTATAAGGCAGATTAATCTAAATGCCGATTTTTAAGTTTCACATATTGCTGTGCTGAATATTTAAGAAAAGACTTCTCCTTGTCAGTTAACTCACGGACTCTTTTTACCGGGCTGCCAAGCCACATATAACCGCCTTCCAGCACCTTGTTCGGCGGCACCAGGCTGCCGGCACCCACCATTGCGCCTGACTGCACTACAGAGCCATCGAGCACCACCGAACCCATGCCGATCAAACACAAATCTTCAACCGTACAGGCATGTAAAACCACGTTATGACCCACGGTCACATCATCACCCACCGTTAGTTTAAAACCACCTGGTGCATATTCGCTGTCATGGGTAACATGTAAAATACTGCCATCCTGAATATTGCTTCGCTTGCCGATGCTTATCGAATGAATATCGCCGCGCACAGAGCAACACGGCCATATAGAACTGTCAGCGCCAATAATAACGTTACCGGTGACTACGGCACTTTCATCAACAAATGCAGTGTTTTCAATCTGCGGATGATAGTTTTCAAAAGAACGTATATTTCGCATTTTTCTTCACCATATTTATTAGCAGATAACATGAAAACTATAGCATTGATTTAGACTCGTAGGGCGGGCATGCTTTTTTGCCCACATATAAGCTGTCACCGGTTAATTTGTGGGCACAAAAAACGTGCCCACCCTACAACTGATTTAACATGGCAGCCTGGAGTGAGCAGTCAAACACATCGTAATCAGGTAAAATCACGCTGATGACTAAACCACCAACAAAGCCGCAACGCACCTCACCAGCACTGCAAAGAACAACAGGTTTCTGGCAGCAGAGCGGCGCATTTATAAAAGAATTATTTGTTGTTCTGCTAGACCAGTTAAAATGCGTCTTCAGGCCCTTTTTAATATTGTTAAAATTTATTGTAAAACAGGCAAATAAATTTATTGATTATCTTGCCACGCACCCTTTGCTTGACTCACTGGAATATGGGGTTCAAAAATCACCAATAAAACTCAGGCAGTCAACAACATCCATTAGACAACAAATAACGTTCTTCAAACAAAGTAAGTTTTACCAAAAAGCTGGCCTCTACGCACAGTTAATACGGTTAGATAAACCCGTTGGCATCCTTTTATTGTTATGGCCAACACTCATTGCCTTATGGATTGCTGCTGAAGGTTGGCCAGACCCATTAGTATTATTTGTTTTTGTTATGGGCGTGATCTTAATGCGCTCGGCAGGTTGTGCGATTAACGACTTTGCTGACCGTAAAATAGACAGCAAAGTAAAACGCACCGCACAGCGCCCGCTTGCCAGTGGCAAAATCACAAAAACAGAAACCTTAATTGTTTTTGCATCACTCAGCCTGCTTGCTTTTATGCTGGTGTTATTGATGAACACACTGACCATCATCATGTCACTGGTCGGCATTTTTCTGGCTGTCAGCTACCCGCTTATGAAACGCTACCACTATTTGCCGCAGGTACACTTAGGCGCTGCTTTTGGCTGGGCAGCACCGATGGCGTATGCCGCCCAGGCAAACGAAGTGACCACGATCACCTGGTTAATTTTTCTTGCCACCATTTTATGGGCCACCGCATACGACACCATGTATGCTATGGTGGATTATGATGATGACATCAAGATAGGCGTTAAATCGACAGCCATTTTATTTGGTAATCAGGATAGGTTGATTATCGGTTTGATACAGGTCTTACTGATTTTGAATTTATTGTTGATTGGTCATCGCGCAGAATTAAGCGGGTTTTATTATACAGGCGTAGCCCCAGCTGCAATATTTGCGGTTTACCAGCAATACTTAATAAAAGACCGGCAACGCGAATTATGTTTTAAG
>CAZALW010000012.1:0-23516 GCA_964485705.1 uncultured Thiotrichaceae bacterium | reverse complement strand
TGCTTTATTACCATCAATGATAAAAATCATTATAATCCATTTTGTAAACATAACGTTTGAGTTAACCGGCCGTTTTATACAGAGTAGAGCGAAGCGGAACGGCGTATAAAACGGTCGGCGTTAAACGATTTGTTATGTGCTTATTTTTTTAGGCTCACGCCTAGTGATTTGTGTATTTCTTCGGCGCACTTACCGCTTTCAATAGGTATGTCGTTACTACTTACTCTTGAGCAACTTACACGTCGAAGTTCATCATCTTTTATGCCTAGTATCATTGTAGTTTTTTGTGTTTTATTGATGGTTGTTTTAATAACAACTAGGTTCATACCACCTATTGAAATTATTTTTGACGTAGATATTATATCGTTAAAATTAGGTGTGTAGCCTCTTTTTATATACTCAGATTTCAGGCTATCAACCATTGCGCCTACCATTTCTGACTCTAGTTTCTTAAGAGTTTCTTTATCTAAATTTATATTTAATGTACCACCTGCACCTTGTGAAGTAGTTATGGCAGTAATTGAAGAGGATTGAATCTCTTGGGGGAGTTCTGTGTTACTTTTTTTATTTATAACATTTGGCACAACTAAAATTACTGTCGCTAGTACCATAGAGATAACCCCCGCTACTATTGTAATTGTACGCTTTATATTTCTACTCTTCCTTGTGCCGTTACTATTTAAGTTTTTTGTGAATTTAACAGCAAGATAAATGGCAAGTATAAGTAATAATCCACCGACGCCTTTCATTGTTTCTATATTTTCTGTTGTTGTCATAAGGTTAACAGGCACCATAAATATTAATTTTATGATAGAAAAAGCTGATAATCCTACAATGAAGGAGATTAACCCGTTTCCGAACCTTATGATTATACTGTCACTGGAATTGTCTTGTAGGTCACTATTCATTTGATTTACCCTTATTATTCATAACTACAACTTCTTTGCTTTAGCTTTTGATTGTTCTTTTTTGCATGCCTCATCATCTAAACAAACCATCCCAATGCCTGAGGGATTGTCTTTTAACTCAGACAGGTGCCGCACCTTTGAGCAATTTTTACATTTACTGTGTTCTACTATACTCATAATATTTCCTCTGGTTTTCAGTTTTTTACACATAACGCCTTGCTCAGCGGCAGTTTAAAGTGGCGCGTTTTTGCGAATGCAAAAAAAGTGACGCTTTAAACTGTCCGCTGGAGCTATTTGTTATGCTTTTTTTACAACAATTTATGGAATAAATGATTATGTACATCATATAAGTAAATTTCATTAAACCTTTTTTCTTTTGATTTAATAGCTTCTAATATTCTCTGTTTTTCAGTATTTATCAGTTCTTTGGCATCTGAAAAAGGATTTATAATGCCAACCAACAAAATACCACTGCCATATTGTTTATAAACGTTTCCTATCGACCCCTTGTCATACTTTTTAACAATAACGCTCTCTAGGATAGAGCTAAACTGTTCATCTGGTTCGATAGAAAATCGTTTTTCTTTTGGTACAGGTTTGTGTGTTTTGTCATCTGCCACATGCGTTGTAATACTCTCTGCAAGTTCTTTATTAAAGAAAGCATCCGTTATTTCAATCCATGTTTTATTTCCATTTATTGTTACTATTGCATCTGGTGGTTCAGGTTTGTCGATAATTTTTACTATATGACCACGTTTTTTGTTGTGTTTAATAAAACTATTTAACACTGAATTTTCGTGCGATTCTTTAACTTCCTTTCTCTTCACTTAAAATTACCTTCAGTGCCTATGTTATATTATTTTCGACGTTAAAATTGCCCCGTTACCACCTGGCTCTCGATTAAGCGTAACAAAATATTGTACCCCATCTATTCCAACACTAAACTCTATATATTGACCGCTTTGTGTGCTTATACTACCAACTTCATCAGCATAGGCTAAGGCCTGTGCATAATGAATTTCTTCAAAACACGTTCCTAGCGGATGAGAATCTGTTGATAGATACACAATAGCTTTTTTCATGTTTTTTGAAAAACTTGATGTTTTAAAATACATGTAAATAAAAAGCAAAATTAATGAAACACCATAAGTTGGTATTGCTAGAACTAAAGCTATTATAAATTTCATTTTATTTATCTATTGTTATATCAATTAGCTTTCCAGACTACTCCGCCTTCTATGTTCGCTGTTGGAATTATATTGATATCACCGAACCTCTGTGTGCTATAAACACCTGCGTGTGCGAACATCATGTGTATATTATGATCCAGCATTATTGAATTGGGTTTTCGTCCATTTGTTTTTTCATAATCATTAATATAATTATCTAATGCGTTAAGTAGGTCGTTTACATCAGGATTTCCCCCGCTATTCTGTTCTGATTTTTTACTGCCGAATAAACTACTAAATAGTCCCATTTCTTTCTCCTAGATTCGAGTGTGTTTTAAAGCATAACGAGGCTGTAGAAAAACCTCTAAATCTACAAAATTCACTGTATTTTCAAGAATGTATAAAAGTGTAAATGCATGTACAACACTCCTGTATGCTTAATATAATGCTTTATATATAGATTAAATGAAAAATACATTCTACGATTAGTTAAATTTTTATTAATCGTTCAAATCGCCTTATATTTTTATACTGCCTCAACTCGAGGTTTTTCTACAGCCTGAACGCTCAGCATAACCGGCGGCGCTTTTTGCCGTCCGCGTTTATGCAATTGTTAGGCAATTATTTTACCCAACACGGCTTCTTGGTATGCCGCCAGTAATTTTGGATTATCAATCGAGCCATGATGGTGAATTTGATGCCATCTACCGCAGTTTATACGGTATGTGCGGCTAGTTCGTATGGCAAGATTAATTTTCTTCTTCCCTAATTGAAAGAAGCCTCTTTCACGACCTACAGCACAAAACATTTCTCCTGAATGATGTATTGAGTAATCGTAATATTCTACATACACCTTGGCGTTGCCATTAAATATGTTTGAATATACTTCTTCGATTAATTCCCACCCTCTTTTAACACCACCCAATGGATTTGACATACTTGCTTCATCACTTTGCTCCCAATTATTAGACATTAATGTAAGGTCTCTATCATTGAACGCACGATAGAATTCAATAAGGGCAGCCATTGGTTCCGAAAGTTTGACATCGGCGCGTTCAGCTCCTGTAATTGATTTTTCATTAATCAACATGGCGAACCCACTTTGTTCGACTGAACGAGTTTGTATATGGAAATCAAATGAGCCCATAACCATAAGGGCGCAGGAAGAAATACTGCATACATCATACTACCATGAGGCGTAATATCATCTAATATGAGTAGGGATAGTGAACTGGCAACAATTAATATATCCAATAAACCAAAAATATTGGCAAACCAAACTCGTCTTGCTGCATTTATGCCACTTGCCACTGAATACGCTGCAACAAGACCAAAAAATCCAGCTGCGACATGTGTCCAGCCGTCAATGACACCAAATAATAACGGCATTGCACCCAAACTAGCCTGCGTTAAAAATGATGCGCCAAAGAAGACCCTTATTCCCTGTACCAATAACAATTGCTGCTGATCTAAGCCGAGTACAATCCTCCTTATTGGTGGCGTAAGCAATAGCAATGCCCCAACAAGTCCTACAGCAGCAAAAATAATCATTAGAAAAAATATACCTGATATGTCTTCGGGAAAGAGGCTTTTTGTCGAAAGACCAAAGTGCAAAACAGTAAGCCAAATGAATAAGCCTAAACCAATGCCATAGTGAAATTTGTTATTATTTTTGAGTGATAGAACCCATAACGTATATATGATCATTATGGTATCTAGCCCAATCATAAACCAATTGAAATTTAGTAGTGTCGTCATTTTACTCTCCTTATTAGTTGTATATGCAACTATGTAGTTAAAAAAATACTACTCAAGCTTTTTTTCGCTTTCACGAAGCATGCCAACGAGTAGTTTCAGGTTTTTCGCCCCAAGGTTTGAGACCATAGATTGGTATAAGCTATTGCCCAGTTCTTCCAATTCAGTATGAATTGCTTTTGCCTGTTTAGTAGCATAAATATTTAATTCACGAGCATCTCCTGTATTCCCTTTTTTCCTTACTACAAGTCCTTTTTCTTGGAGCGAATCAACAAATCGAGTGATAGTCGATTTTTCTAAATGTAATTCTTCTGCAAGATACTTTTGTGAAACTCCTGGATTCGACAAAATGACTCGGAGCATATAACCATGTGAAGGCGAAAGGTCATATTTCTCAAATGCTTTTGCCCATTTTTTATTCACCACACGGGCTAAAGCATTTACATTGAAATATAAGCATCTATCAAACATGCCTAATATGGTAGCCTACAATAGTTGTATGTGCAACCTTTTTTGCCTAACGAGGCTGTAGAAAAACCTCTAAATCTACAAAATTCACTGTATTTTCAAGAATGTATAAAAGTGTAAATGCATGTACAACACTCCTGTATGCTTAATATAATGCTTTATATATAGATTAAATGAAAAATACATTCTACGATTAGTTAAATTTTTATTAATCGTTCAAATCGCCTTATATTTTTATACTGCCTCAACTCGAGGTTTTTCTACAGCCTGACATTTAGTATAAGGCAAGATTGCCTGACCATCGAATAATACACTATAAAGTAGGGCTTTTTGACCGTATTTTTAGGTGCTGTCAATTTGCTTGTATATTCGGTATTATACTAATAATCTGTCATTTAGGATAAGGAAATCATGTTAAGCACTGCATTAAAAGATAAACGTTTACTGGATGATATGCGTGATTTATTACGTAGGCTTGGGTATGCTTTTCGTACAGAGGAGACTTATTGCGATTGGGTTCGTCGTTTTGTTAGGTTTCATGTTTTGCAGAACCGTGATGATTTACTTGTGGAATCCGAGGCAAAGGTTGAACAATTTTTAACTTATTTGGCGGTTAAAAAACAGGTTGCTCCCTCTACGCAAAACCAGGCGTTAAATGCTTTAGCATTTTTGTATTCCAAGGTTTTGCAAAGACCTTTGGAAGGGGTAAATGCGAGCCGTTCGCGTAAAGAACCCAGAATTCCTGTTGTGTTAACTAAGGAAGAAGTGAGTCAGGTTTTAACTTTATTGGACGGTACGGCAGGTTTGGTTGTTAAGTTATTGTATGCGAGTGGTTTGCGTATTTCTGAGGCTGTGCGTTTGCGGGTTCAGGATGTAGATTTTGGTTTTAAACAAATCACGGTCAGGGATGGCAAGGGTAAAAAAGATCGAGTAACGCCGCTTGCGGATGGTGTTGTCGCTTCTTTGCAATTACATTTAGAAAAGGTTGCGTTGATTCATCAGCAGGATCTGGAAAATGGTTTTGGTTCGGTTTATTTACCTTTTGCTTTAAGTAAAAAATATCCTAATGCCGATAGGGAGTTGGGGTGGCAGTATGTTTTTCCTGGCCGAAATATTTCACTAGACCCTCGTTCGGAGGTAAGCCGTCGCCACCATATAGATCAATCGGTGATTAACAAAGCGATTAAACGTTCTGTTAGGCAATGTGGCATTATAAAGAGGGTTTCTGCCCATACTTTTCGGCATTCTTTTGCAACGCATTTATTGCAAACGGGAACGGATATTCGCACAATTCAATCTTTGTTAGGGCATGCGGATTTGCAAACCACGATGATTTATACACATGTATTGAATCAAGGCGGGCAGGGGGTGATTTCTCCTTTTGATTTGTTGTGATGCTTTCTTACGTCTACAATTCACAGATCTTTTTCTATATCTTACCAACAAAGTTAACAAACACACCCTGGCTGTTAAAATCCAGATCTGTCAGATCATCTGAAAAATCGGTAAAATTGTAACCGATACCAATTTTTATATTTTTACCAATATGGCGGTACAAACCCAGTAAAGCACCCGAACGTCTGTCTTCTGCGTCAGGCAAGTCCAGCAAGCGTGCTTCTATTAAGGCATCCCAACGATGGGTGAAATGCCAATCGGCACGTAAGATATAGAGACTGGCTCTGCTGTCGAAAAACTCGGGGGTTTCTCTGTCCTGTGCGACCTGCCCTAAGCGGTAGGCGTATTTACCACCGATGCTCCAGCGTTGGGTTAAATCATAGATGGCATCAATTGATAATATGTGGCTTTTCTGTATAAAGTCGATGGGTATACTGCTACCTACTACCTGCCCGCTTAATGGATCAGTTGCCGACAGGTCTCCAAACGGTACGTTATAAAAATAGGTGTATTTAAATAAAGTATTTAAACGGTCGTTGTCTATTGGGCGATAGCCGTAGCCCATTACAATTTCAGTGAAGTTTCCGCTAAATGATTTACCCAGGGAGCTATCACTTTCTGAAAAATTTGCTTTGGCGAGGAAGCGCCAGTCTGCGTCAACCTGATAATTCAGGTTGTTTTTCATTAACCAGGTTGAGCGCTTTGATAAACTCGTTGATACACTTGCATCAGTACTTTCGGTTTCATCAACACGGTATTCAAGCGCCACTGAATACACTATCGCACCAAAGTTGTAACCCGCATTTAAACCAACAGCCTGTCTGTCGGTTGCTGCACCGGTATTTTTATCTTCCAACTTTCCGGCTTCGATATTGCCACCAAAATTCCAGCGTTCGTCCGGCACATAATCGACACCGAAGGCGTGGGTTAAACCGGTTGGCACATCACCATGGGTGTAACGCTCTTCACCATAAATACTGATGGTATCGGTATAACGCGAACGGATACCGGTATTCCAGTTGCCACGTCGTGCAGAAACGCCATTGTCTGACCGGGCATTTTCAAAAGTGTATGCACTGTAAACATTAGTGCGATCTGAAACCAGATAGTCGGTTCCGGCTGTGGCACCAATACCCTGGTTACCACCAGATAGCTCACCATTAAGTGTTAAACGGTTACTTGGGCGAATACTACCGCCGCCGCCAAGTCGATGATTGTCTTCACGATTACCGCTTTTAGCTGCCGTCGCCTGAGCAAAACCATAGGCTGTCCAGTTTGATTTTGAATCATAATATGCCTCACCAGCCAGGTCTAAACGGTCACCCTGCTTTTGCGTTGCAGCCACTGCACTGGAATTATCATTACGTGAATCGGCACGACCACCGCCGCTAAAACGCCAGCGCTCGGTTGCCTGATAGGAAGCAGATACATCCAGTGCTTCAGTTTTTAGTGATTGCTTCTGGTTTCGAGAATCCAGCTTAACATCCAGATTCAGGCGTTGTGTCAACGTCGTATTATAATGCGTGCCTAACAGGGTGAGGTCAGTGGTGGTTAATTGTCCCGGTGCGGAGAAACCTGCTTCACTTTGTTGTGCATAAAAAGTAGCACTGCCCATGTCTGCACCACCGGAGATGATATCATTAACTAAAACACTACCCTCGAAGCGATAAGCATTGCTTTTTGCATTCGGATCACGATTCTGAGCTAACTCATTAAAACTGAAACCACCGTCGATAGAATTTAATTCGTCCGCACCACCGCCTTCACTGCTGGCGGCTTCAAAGCGTATCCAGGTGCCGGTGTTTTTACGCAGGGTTAAATCAAACCCATATAACTCGCTATCATCCTGATCCTGTTTTTGAGAACTGATGGTTGCGCCCAGTTTAACAATATCGTTAAACCAGTAATGCGTGCGACCACCCATTGCCAGGGTGTCAATCTCTTCAAAACCCGGTGAGTATTCATAACGTGAAACCAGGAACACCGGATTACCACTTAGTGAATTATCGGATACCAGCAAGCCGTCATCGGCTAACGAGGCTAGTGGCTGGCTTAATAAAATTCTGCCCTGCAAATAATCAAAATCATAATCAATCACCGGCACCAGATTTTTCACGCCGATAACAATGCCTGAATCTTTATCACGTACTTCAATACGCAAACGGTCTGAACCAATCAATACATCCTGATGGCGCAAGAAATACAATGAACCACCGGTGCCTCTAAATTCATCACGCCCGGCGACCGTGCCCGGCTCTGCTGCAAAGCCACTAATCTGAAACTTTTGTTCACCAAATGAAGTGTAATCGCTGGCTTCAAAATGGCCGGTAATACCATACAGACCACGGTCAATGTGGGTCAGCGTGGTGTCAAGATAAGCAATAGAAAAGTTACCTAAAATGCCGTAGTTATTATGCCGTTGCAAACGCACATATAATTTACCTGAGGTGGGGGCACGCTCTTCTAATGTTGAATCATCGGCGAAGGTTGGATAAAACAAATCCGGGTCTAATCGTCTTAATAAGGCGCGTGGATCTTTCTCCAGAAAATTGCTGAACAGTTCATCAAACGGCGCTTCCTGGGTATCGGCACTACTGGTCAATTGCCAGTTATCACCAAACGCACCTTCTACGTAATAGGCAAATCGACCAATCACATTAATATCATTATTAAATTCATCTTCATCCTGGGTGACCAGTTTTGCCGGCCCGGTGGTTCTATCACGCGCCACGGTGATGTCGCCCAAACCAACATAGAACCAGTTGCTTCTGGCAAATTCCATGTCACGTAAAAACAGTTCGCCGTTACCCTCATCATCCAGCACCGCAACTTCAATAGTGTGCAAACCACGAGGAAATAACTCTTCGCTAACAAATTCACCCTGTTCATTTACCGGTATCTGTTTACCGGCTAACCAGACATTATGACCGGCGGGAATCTGCTCGCCATTGATGGTGACCGTGCCGCCATCAATTTCTATCTGTTGTGAATACAGATGATTTTCACCATAACCTGCTAACAGTTGTTTATTAATTTCTCTGGCTTCATCACTAGTTTCATCAAGCTCCAGCTTGGTGTTGTCTTCGGCATTTTCATCTAACTCATTGACTACCCATAATGGCAAGGCGATGGTTTCATCAAAAGCACCGTCATCATCATAAACACGTAATATATAAACCAGACGTTTTACCGCAGCGCCAACATGTTCAAATTCAGCCTGCCATGTTGCCTGATTGTTTGCATTGAGTGGCACGATGGCAAGAGGCTGTGAACGTATTGACTGCTTTAAATTAAACAAGCGTACTTCGGCACGTGCTATAAAATTACCGTAGTTACTGTACATTTTAAAATGGACTTTATTTTCTTCTACGTCTGTTTCTACTTTGTCCTGATAGCGAATCGTGTTTGGCCAGGCGGTAATATTTAATCGTGGTTTCTTTTGCATGCTGTTAAATTTGAACTGAATATTTGCCTGTTCGAGGGCAACATCGGTACAGCGTTGAATGTCCTGACTGTGTTTGAACGGATCAAATAAGGGCTCGCCATCAACCGTGATACGCATCAGGTTTAAAGCATAAGGATTTTGTGCAACGGCTTCCTGAGTAATTCTTTCTATCTCAAGATTTTCATGGTCATCTAATAATGCCAGCACATCATATAAAATCTTCACTTCAACGCGAGATTCATCAAATTGAATAAAGCCGGTGGCAACGACATCGTCCGAATGCACAAAACCCCGGCCTTCAAATTCAACCTGTTTATCGGTTAAAGCCATTTCCTGCTGGATGATTTCCATGGTTCGACGAGCGCGTGAGGCAGATAAACCAATATCATCACCATACACGATGGCGGTGCGGCGATTTAAACGTTCATTACTGGTATAACCGATAAAGCTTAAACGCACACCTACTTTATCTTCAGTATCCTTTAATAAACGTGACAAACGTTCGCTATAACCTGCTGGAATGATCGGCTTACCGTCCTTAAAGCGGATGGCTTTTATGGATCCGGATGGTGGGTCATAAGTGAGGGTGATGGTCTCGGAAACCGCGGACTCCGGGCAAGCCTGCGCCTCTTTTATAAATTGCTCAAAGGGATCGTCATACCAGAATTCAACTTCGACCCGGCGATTAAATGAACGACCTTTTTCTGCACTGTTGGACGCAACCGGATAACGCAAGCCTTTTCCGCTGCTGCTAACCGCTTTGTTTGGCAGTGACAATCTATCCTGCACTTCCAGCATAACGTAACGTCCACGTGCTTTTGATAAATTAACATGGTTACCGTAGATGCGTTTTTCAGCAGCCATTAAAGGCATGTCATCGGTATGACCAACAAAACGAACCACCAGATTGCGTTTGTCGCGTAAGTTATTTATCGACTCTCGTATCTGTCTGATAAATTCATCTGGCACACCTGCCTGCCCTGCTTCTATACGTAACGGTTTCACCAGATGCTGCAAGCGTGCACGGCGGGCATTGCCTTCTTTATAACTGAGTTTACAAACATTTTCTTTGCGACAGACTTTAAGGCGGTTAAGCCTTTGCGCCGGTATGACGATTTCTTTTTCCACTGCGACTTCGGTAATCTGGTCATACCAGACCTGTACCTCTACGCGGCGATTTCGTTGTTTACCAGCGGGGGTATTGTTATCGGCAATGGGCTGTGCTGCACCGACACCGTCAAACGAAACCGCATCCGGTGGTAAGTCCAGCTGACGTTGAAAATATTCAGCCGTGGTTTGTGCGCGATATTTTGACAGGCCGATATTGTCGATGAATTGTACGCGTAACGCCGGGCTGAGTTTATCGGTATCACTATGACCAATAAAATGCAGTCGCACGTTGCTACGGTTTTTCATTTCATTTAAAACCGTGCGTAATTTTTCTACATAACTATCTGGTATCGCAACATTGCCGGAAGCAAAGCCAATTGCCGGTACTGCATTTTGTAGCTTGAAGGTTTCAACGTCTTTTTCTAAAACCGTTTTAATTTCTATGGTGTCGGCTTCATGCGGTTTAAACAGGGTTTCGTCCTGTAGCCATAAGGTGAATGTCTGATTGGGCGGGAAGTGTTTTTCGGTGTTTTCTCCCAGTGGATATTTTTCAAGCTGCACCGCTGGATGCATGGTTTTTCCGCGAGGGTCTTCGCTGAGACTGAGCCAGTTTTCTGCTGAAACGGTATTGCTTGCGGTTAGTATTAAGGTGAATAATAGCAGACGTATGCATTGCCACGCGGGAGCGTGGGAACGAGTAGTAGCCGGACGTATGCATTGCCACGCGGGAGCGTGGGAACGAGGAATAATGGAGTAGTGGCACAAGGATGTGGTGTTCACGAACCTAAGAATGGAAATAGCTTTACTATTCGTGTCATCTCGACCAGAGGGAGAGATCTTGTTCCACAGTGGTATAAGGTCTCTCCCTCTGGTCGAGATGACAGATATTCTGGTCGAGATGACAAACGAGAGTTTTGCTGATTTTGTGCGTAAGAGGTTCAACATTATTTAAACCTCTTTCTGTCAGAAGGTTTGCCTTTACGCCAGAACACTTCTTTTTCAATTTCTAACTTATAACAGCAATCTATTTCCTGCCAACGCTTGCTGATTAAATCATCGATTGCATCCAGCCGGTTTTCTACTTCTTTTTCAGTTTCATTTTCGCCCAGATAAGACAGGCGCAAAATGGAAGGCGCTTTCTCTAATTCAATAAGCAGTAACTCGATGCGAGAACGCCATTGTGGACGCAGTTCGCTTGAGCCTTTCTCGAACACACCGTTGGCTAAATCAAGCCGTACTACACGATGGATACTTGCGCCAAAATTAAACTTGAGCATTTTACCGCGAGTGGCGCGCTGTACTCGTGGGTTCTCGGTGGTAATGCGATAACCCGATGGCAGTGTTCTATCGTCCACTTTCATGATGAAATTAGAACCACGCACTTCATTGGGCACGATGGCACAGGTAATGTGGAAACGGCCGTGTTTATCGGTGGTGACACGCAGACCACGGGCAGTGGCTACCTGCACACCGACCAAACCTTTTTCGCCTTTATCCTGATAGGTATTGTTATTGGCATCATCAAACACTTTGCCGATAATGTCGGTGCAGTCGAAAGTCGGGTCAGGAATCACCCGCACGGTGGCTGATGCCACGCCCGATGCTGCTTCACCGGTAAGGGCATTAATCATCCGTGCGGTATTGATATATTCACCCTCACCGACACCGGAACCGACAACCAGCAATAATTTGATGACGCGGGTTTGTGCCACAGCAAGGCTGAGATTCTCCCAGGTAAGCTGGCGGCTGTTTTGACTATTATTGATTAATGGTTCAGCTTCAACGCCGTCAAGCCGTGCAGAACCGCTGACATATTTAAAACCAGCGGGGAAGTTATCCACCACGTTCAAATCCTGTAACGGCACACCCAGTACATTATTAATGGTGATGGTGTACGGCACTAACTGACTGCGGGTGACATTGACCATGCCGGCCACTTTTGAAATCGCTACCGCTGCGTCCAGTTTCGGGTCAACTGCAATGTGGTTGTTAAATATCTGATCGGTTTCCGGCACATTATTAAACAGGAATTTCAGATGATAATTGGTGCCCGATGTGCGTGGCGCTATCGAAGGCGCTGCCGGCACGGCACTAACACTGTTTTCACAATGCAATGTGGTTGCTGGTATTTGATCGGTTGCACTGCCAGGACAGTTAGGCACATCAAAGGCATTAGCGGTAACCGGAACAAGCGGTGGAATAATGACTGAGGTTGTGCCTACAAAATCACTACCCGGTGGTAACACCTGTATTTCATATTCATTGCCTTCTGCACATCGCAGCGGATCACTGAAGTTAAGATCAAATTTGTAGAAACCTTCTGCCAGTGTGACCTGATTCTGATGATTGGCATCATTGAAACAGCTTTCTGGCACCACCTGATTACTGCGTGTCTGATTAACCATGGTCAGCCGCACGCCTGCAACCGGAACTCGCAGCACTGAATCATAAACCACGCCATTGGGTTGTCTGGGTAAATTCAGGTTTTGCAAGCTGGAACCAGAAGCGGCCAGGATGTCGGTGATGCGCTGTGCGCCATTGGTGAAGACTGAACTTGTGGTGCCCAATGATGCGCTGGTAGCGATAGCACCCGGCATAACATAACGCAATTCATAGGCATCACCGAGCGGCAGATTGGGCGGCAAACCGCTGAACTGGAACACGCCATTGATATCGCTCAGGGTATTCGCCAGCCTGCTATTATTGCGATAAAGCTCAACTGTCCAGTCTTGCAACAGGCTTTCACCCGCGCCAAACACATTATCAAAATCCGTGTCATGCCAGACCACACCATTTAGGTTAGCTGATCCCGGGGTACCACCAATGTCAATATCGACTGTAGCAGAGACAGTTTCTGCTGGCAGATTCCAGCTCACTTCGCCGGTATTGCTTATGGTTTCGCCAATATTCAGCGCAGAATCCAGCAGTACCCGGAAACGTAATTCGGCAATGCCGGCAGCCGCCAGGTCGCCATAAGTCGTGGCGTAATCTGCAGTAATAATTGAACCGGGTATACTCACGCCTGCTGGCAATCCATTTAATAATGCAGAGCCAGCGACGTAAGTCATTTGTCCGGCAATCGGCAGATCCAGATTGTCGGTAATAATCACATTGCTGGCTGCGATGCTGCCAATGTTGCTAACACGCACCACATACTCCAGCTCACCACCCGCCTGTGCTACGCCACCGCCAACCACTAATACCTGCTTACTAATCGCCAGTTGTTGCACATTGCCGACCACGACAACAGTAGGCTGATCGCCGTTAGCATCAATGCCATCGGCATCAGAGGGTTCGGTCGGCACTTCATTACTGCTAACGAAAGCCTGGTTGCTGATAATGGTGCCTGGCAGGGTTCCAGCATTCACCAACAGGTCAAAAGTCACTATCGCAGAGCGCTGCGCGGTTAATGAACCTAACCCAGTAGGCGGCGAAAGATCATTAGAACTGATTGCTATGCCAGCAATTAAAGATGAAGTATTGACACCCGAATCGCTAACCGCCAAACCATTCAAACGGGTAGTGTTAGGCACGTAGCTTGTGTTTGCTGGCACTGCGTCTGTCAGCACTACATTCGATGCCGGTATCGCGCCAATGTTGCTGGCGGTAATGGTGTAGCGCAACACATCACCCGGATCAACAATGCCTATTGTGCCAAGGTCGGTCTGTATGACCACGGTTTTTAATACGTCCACCACCGGCACATTACCGACAATATCCAGTGTCGGATCAGCTGGCAAAGGGGTGACAGGGTCATCCGAAGGTTGCTGCGGGAACATACCGCTGCCAAGGCCATCTCCGCTTAAGAAACCCTGATTGGAGATGACTGTGCCGTCAATCACGCTATTGCTGATCATCACATCAAAGCTAATGCTGGCAACATTGTTTGCTGTCGGGCTGGTATCAGCGCGCAGAAATCCGGCTGTGCTATTTTCCGGTGCATGAATCAAAAAGCCTGCTGCCAGTGCTGAAATGCCTGCCGACGGGTCAGCCACTGCGACCCCGTTCAAGGTGGTGGTATTGGCAACATAGCTGGTATTCGCCGGAATCTGGTCGCTCAACAGCACATTGACGGCATTTTCCTGACCGATATTTTTTACCAGCAAGGTATAACGCAAACTGTCCCCTGCTTCCAGCACAGTAAGATCACCGCTAATATCCTGTGAGGTTTTATCTATCTGGAAGGCAGGGGCGGACGTTATCAGGGTTGCTGTTTCATCTTCATCACCGATAACAAGCGGGTCATCAATACCATTAATATTTGGGTCATCACTGGGTAGAACACCGGTAGAAGGTGAGTTGACCAAAGCCTGATTCAGGATAACCGTACCACTGGTAATCACCGGAAGCAGTAATACATCAAAGCTTATTGTTGCGTTTTCACCGACAGTAATAATCCCGTTGCCAGCAGCGGGCAACGGAGGTGTTAAATCAGAAGAACTAATATCAATACCGATAATCAGTGGCGACACGCCGGGAGTTAAGTCTGCAACCGCGATACCATTGAGCAAAACACTGTTGGCCACATAGGTCGCATTAGCCGGTATCACATCACTCACTGTTACCGCAGCAGCATCAATAATGCCGGCGTTACTAACAGTAATGGTGTAACGCAGTACATCACTCGGTGATGCATCACTGCCAGGGCTCTGAACCGTGGTGACATTCTCTACCGTTTTCTGCACATCCAGCACGGGGGCTTCAACAATGACGGTAAAGGCGGCTTCATGGTCTATTGTTGCTGTCGTGCCATCGGTAATGGTTCTGTTGTATTCTCTGATTTCACCAGTCGCACCTGCACCTGCGGTATCCAGACTGAACCATTGCGTGACACCGGCAATATTGGTTAATGCCGCACCGGACTGACTGGCAGGGTCGAGTGAAACATCATACGAGGCCATTAGTTTTTCGCCGACTTCTATGCGTGCGCTATCGGTTAATGTAGTAATAACCAGTTCGCAGGTGGGTGCAGCGGTATATGTTACGGTGTAATCGGTATCGAGAACTAATGCTCTTAACACGGTTGTTTCATCAGCCGTGCTGGTAATACGCAGATCAAAATTAACTGGCACGACATCACAGGTGCCACCGGTTAATGGCGAGTTGTCCGGCGCATCCGGCAACTGATCGACAATAGTGGTATCAAACGCCGGACCCGTGCCGATATTTTCCACCACCAGCGTGTAAGGAATCGGGGTAGCAAAATTAACTGTGCCTGCGGGGCCGCGTTTGTCCAGCGTTAAATCGGGTTCAACCACAGTCATATCCGCGGTGATGCTGCCTAAGCCATTCGACCGAGTAGCATTATCACCATTAATCTGATTAAAGGTGTATGTCGCCTCATTGGTAAACAACAAGCCTGCCACATTAGGCGGGTTTGTATTTCTTAAGGTGACGGTTAACTCAATCACCACCTGTTCATTGGCAGGAATATCAATGCCGTTGGTAATATCGGCAATTATGAGGTTATCTGCAACCGTGCCGGTATTAACCGGTGTCCAGATTTGACTACCACTGATTTTTGTTACCTCAACAAACAATAGGTCAGCCGCTGATAGATTGAGATCATCTAAAATATGTACGTCATATAACGCGGTTGCCTGTGGAATTTCAGGTACTGTCAGGGTGTAAATAAATGTCTCACCAATGGAAACATCAAGGTCGGTCGGATTAGCTTTCAACAAGGCATTCGCTGGCGTAGTGGTTAGCACCACCTCGGCAAAATCAATCGGCTGGTAAATTTCACGCACGCCAGTAACAACACCTGCAATCGGTACGGCATTATTATCAAAGGAGTAATAGAACTGAATCTGAGCACGATTGCTCAGTGTTATACCTGCACCCAGTCCGACATCCGCCTGAACTTCATAAACCAGTTGCAGCGTATCGCCGGTAGCGATGTTATATTGATCTGCAGTGCCTGTGTCAAAATTCCATGTTGCCGTGCCGGTAACAGGGTCATAAACAGGCGGCAACGGTAGCGGCGGCAATGGTGCAGCTGAAGTCAACACCATGCTAATCATGGTGATGGCAGGGCTGCGTAAACCGGCAGGAATAGTATCGATCAGCTCAGTATCATATGCGGTTGCGCTGCCATTATTAGTTATGCTTATCTGGTAGCGAACAACTTCGCCCGCATCAATAACCGAGTCGGTACTGGTGGGGTTGAACACCTGCACTTTGGTAATGGATAAATTTGGCTGTTGTAAATCCAGCAGTTGATTATCTGTTTTTGTTGGCGCTGCACCACTTGCCATGGCGTAATCAACATTAACGGTATTCGTTAATGACGTATTATTTATTTGTGGTAGTGCCAGATTTAACACGCGCGCACGGTAAGTAATAACAAAATCATCATTCGGATTGTTATCACCGGCATTAATAACATTGCCGGCGTTCCAGGTTACCGTGGTCGGGCCGGTTACCGGGTCACCCACCACCACTGCCGCTGGGATTGCTGTATGACTAAACGGTGATACTGCTGGATACGGCGCGATGGTCTCGCCGTTAATGCTAAGTGTTTGTTCGAATATCAAGCCTTCGGCAAGTGTGTCCTGGATAACAAAATTGGCGCTGGTGCCTTCCTGCATAGTAATGTGCAATTCATAATCAACGATGTCGCCGATACGAACGATATTGTCTGCCGGGTTAAATGTGTCAGTTAAACGGGTTTTGCTAATAACATTGTTGTCTGGTGTGGTTTGCAGGGTAACCGCTGACACCAGATTAAAGTAATCATTTAATGGCGGTACACCGCTGCCATTGCGTTCATTGGCATCGGGCCCGTCACGGCTGCTCCACTGAATATCAATACTGTTGCTCAGGTTCTGGTCGGCTAGCACGCTGTCTAATACCAGCACGTCATAGGTAACGGTAACGATGGTGCCTTCTGTAATATCAATGTCGGCATTTCCCGCCGCGAGGTTCCAGCTTAATGATTGCGGCGTAGCGATGCCATCACCCACCATTATCGGGTTGCTAATAAAATTCCCGCCATCAACATTGAATGTATCAATGATGTACAGCAGACCAAGACTCAAACTGTCGTCAAGTGATACATCAAATGCATCTGAAAAGAAATCGGTCGGTGCGGTAGCACCACCAGAAGCTGTCAGGGTAATGGTATAACGTAAAATATCTCCTGCATCGGGTGCAAAACCTGAACTGGTTATATTTTCAACAGTTTTAGCCACTGCCACCGCTGGTTCAATAATGTTCAGGGCATTAACGGTGTTGCCGCTGCCGATGACATTATTCGCTGTGCCGTCCGGTGCGTCAGCATAAGTAAAACTGGCTGCATTATTAAAAATGACACCCGCGTTGGCATCAATATTATTGCTAACTCTGGCGCGCAGTTCAATCACCGCCTGTTGCCCCGCTGGTATCTGACCGATAACCATGTTGACCTGATTGGGGAAACCCGGAGCAGTTGTACTGGTGACCGTAAACGGAACAGCATTGGTATCCACCGCGCTGACAAATACCAGGCTGGCATCCATATTATCGGTGATGGTGACATCATACATAATCGTGCCGGTAGCCACGCCAGGTACGGTTATTCGATAAACCACCTCATCACCGATGGTCGCCTCATCTGCTGAAAATTTAACTTTTGTTGGCGGAGCAATAGTTGACACTGGATTATTCATGTCAAACGCTGTTGCAGCCAATGCAGGGTATAACTGTGCATTGGCTGGTGGCAATGAATAATATTCATTCAAATCAAACTGATTGCTGAAATTGCCAAAACCAAAGTCGGTGTAGAAACCAATATCAAAATCAATATCCACGCAAGCAGCCGGATCAATCGCTGTGTTAAAGCGGAACACCATGTCACCACCACGCACGGCAGGCGGGGTGTAGATATAATCATTGGCGGCACCTTCGGTTAACAGCACTCCGTTGATGCGCACATCAGGGGTAAGTGCGCCATTGGTGGGGCCGATAATTGTGCTTTCATTTAACTGCGTTGGCAGGTTATCGGTAATCAATACGCCGTAAGCCGGAGCCAGACCGGTGGTATTACAACTGTGCAGGCGGAAATTCATAATATCGGTGGCGACATTGACCGGATCGCCACTGACATGGCTGCCATCACGATCGGTTTTTGTCAGCGCATCCATTAGCGGTTGCAATACAGTGAGATTGGCGATGCTGTTCAAACGTGGAATATCCGGCGCGGCTACGGCATTGACATCAATATAATTCAGGTCGCCGGTGTTCGGCATATTGAATGTCGGCTGGTGCACAATACCGGCATTTTCGGTGACGCGGGCGCGGTATTCGATCACGATAGTATCTGTACTGGCATCACCGGCATCATCATTGGTGATGTCACCAAAGTTCCAGTTGAGTGTCCCGGTGGTACCGGCTGCTGGCACATTGGTCGCTAGTAAAGTGGCATAGCTGAAATTAGAACCCGGATCACCCACTAACGGGGGATCATAATCGGCAGTGATATCGGTATTGATGCTGACAATATCAACAAAGGTCAACCCGGCTGGCAGCGTGTCGCTAATCACCACATTGCGAGTCAGGCCTTCCTGCAATATCACTTGTAGGCGGTAGCTTACGGTGTCGCCTACCCGTGCAATGCTGTCATTATTGGTGCTTAATGGCGCTATATCGTAGGTATCAAAAATAATGGATTTAACAAGGGCATTGCTGTCTATCGCAGTAATACTGGCAAGCTGCGGTCCCAGGCAATAATCATCAGGATCACTAGCCACTGGACAAGTGCCACCATCTCGCTCAAAGGCATTACTGGCATCGGCGTTATCCAGCGAGGTCCAGTCTACAGTGATGCTGGTATCCATCACCGTATTAGGCTGAGTCGGGGTTTGCACCACACTGCGATAGGTCAGTACCAGTGACTGACCCACTGGAATATCGAGCGTATTGTCAGCATTACCCCGCCCCCACACCAACGGACCGGCGGGCGAGGCAGCAGGGGTGGTTTCAAAACCGGATACTGCAACACCACCAATAGTCGCAGTCGGTACTGGCAGGCTGGTATCAAATAATAACTGTGGCGGCAACGTGCTGCTGAGATTGACATCAAACGCGGTTGCAGTGCCGGTATTTTCCAGAGTAATCTGGTACTCAAGAATATCACCGGCATCAGGCAGGTCGCCGGGCAATTTACCGACAGTCTGGTTAGTGATGGTAATCGCTGGATTCAATACCAGCAATGGTTCCACCACAATTTGCACAGGGGTGTCGTCATTTAATGTTTCGGTGGCGGCGGTTTCTCCATGGTTATAGGTAACCGTGGCTGAGTTTTGCAGGGTATCCGTATCATCCGTATTCACATCATTATTCACCCTGGCAAAATAACGGATAGTGATCGACGGATTCACCGCACTCAAAGCCGGATCGTTTTCTTCTGCAGTCACCACCGTACCGATATTCCATTCGATAATGCCGCTGTCATTATCCACTGGCAATGTACCTAGCCCACTACCGGTAAACACCGCTTCGGCTGGCGGCTGTCCGTTAATGCTGACAATATCATTAAACACAAAAGATACATCAAAACTGGCATTGCGTGACAGTGCATAACTTAAACCACTGAAGTTCAGGTTATCGCCAAGCACCAGATTATTGGTCGTGCCTTCAGGCAGATTAATCACCACTTCAAAGTTTTTGTGTGCGCCGATGGCGGCAATCAGTGTCGGGTTTAAATCATTTTTACTTAGGGTCAACGGCAACACCGAGATTGAATCACTGGCGGTGATTTCATAATCATTGAGAGTATCTGCCGGGTTACTATTAGGTAACACCCCATGACGTAAACCCAACTCACTGCCGTTAGCACCAATGCTACCACTGGCATTTAATGCTGTGGTTTGCCCCGGCAGTGAATCCCATTTTGCCTGTATGGTGTTGTCCAGTATTTCCAGTGGTTGTGCGCTGGTATCAACGCGCACATTAAAGGTAAAGGATTTTGCATTGCCAGCACCCATTAAAATTTCATAATCCGGGCTGGCGGGGTTCCAGCTAAAAATCGGCTGGTTGGCACCCAAAGTGACCAGGTCAGCATTATCCGGCGGATCGGTACCTCCTAAACTGCCGGGGATAAAGGTCATATCTGAACCGACCAGGTCATCAAGCACCCGTAAATTGTAAGCGGCGGTGGTACCGTTATTGGTGGCTGTAACGGTGACGGTTAACACATCCGCTGCATCACTATTGGCAACCGCGAAAGCTTTGGTGAGTGCGATAACAGGTTCACGCACCACGACATCAACTGGTGCAAAATTTAGTGTCACCGTGGTATCAGCTTCATTTACATAACGGGCGGTAACGTCGGTGCCACCGCCATTGGTTAATACCAGTGCTTCCTGATTGGCGGCGACATTTTCCACCCGGGCAACAAAATCAATCACAAAATCAAAGCGGGTAATGCCAGCAGACAAAGTCAGCTCCCGATCACCAAAGTCCCAGACAATTTCATCGCCACTAGGGCTACATACCGGGGTGACAGGTGTACCGGGATTAAAGCCAGCTGCCGCATGTGGCCCGGTACTGCTCATGTCAACCACCGGACCGTTTTCAACGCAACGTATGCCTGCTGGTAAACGGTCTCGGATCACAAACTGTCTTAAATTGGCGACTGGCAACTGCGTTGTTAGCTGGTAACGAATTTCTTCACCGATAACCACTGCCTGCGTCGCTCCGCCCAATGTTGAGTTAGAGACAGTAATAATGGCTTTAGGCTGTGCCACAAGCGGAATCATCTGCACATTTGCCTGAGCCACTGTAGTGTTATAAACACGCGCACCACCGGGATCACTATTCAGTCGTGGCTCGGCAAACTGATTGCCGGAGTCCCCCGCCAGGCTGTCATATTGCATCACCACAGTATTGGTCAATGCTTGCAGTGGTGCGATGGCATCATCCGGATCAACACGATAATAAAAAGTAACACTGTCACCTGGGTCAATAAGTTGTAAGGGTAAACTGTGTGTATTGGAAACCGTAATAATTGCCGGTGTGATGCCATTTGCCACATTTTCACTGATAGTGCCTTCACCATTTCCATCGGCACCATCTATCAGACCATCGCCATCATTATCCAGACCATCAGAAGCAAAATCATCTATCAGCATCAGGTCAGAGATGTCCAGGGTATCGGTTGCAATCACATTGTAAGCAGGTGCACGGGGCACCCCGGCACTACTGGCTTCATTTGTTAGTGTTATTCTATAAATGTAGGAGTCGTTGGTATCACCGTCATTAACCGATGTTGTAAACACACCACCGTTACAGTTAATGCCAATACCATTAAGCGTTTCATTACACACCTCTTTAACTACGGTGATGTTAGGCTCAGTAACGCTCAGGTCAACACGGCGCACAGACTCATCTGGATAACCGGGAATGCTCTGTGTTTCATCCACATTAAAAATAGCGGTATCAAACACAGCGGTGAAACTTGCCTTGCCAATGTCAAACGTGTTTGCAGCATGGACATTGGGAGCCGCTGAAAGATCAACAGGATCATTGAGCAGTCGGGTGGTAATATCCACCCGGAAAAATTGATCTTTTACAGTAATACCAGAACCCAATGGATTAAAAGCCCAAGTAATATCTTCTTCACTCAATGGTATCGAGCTAGGAGGACTGTTAATCACAATTGGTGATGTTATTACGCCGCCTGCAGCAAGAAAATCTGTTCCTGTGAAATCATGACTGATATAACCCAGACCATCATCCAGATCATCAGTCACCACCACATCACGTACTTCAATCAGGGTAAAACCAGGAGTCAGGAAACCAAACCAGCCACCCGCGTTGATTCGATAGGTACAGTCTTCACCAATAATCAGGTTACTGTCACCGGAAACCGGTACATTGGCATCTTCTGAACATAAACCAGATACAGCCTTGGTCAAATTAAACCCCAAAACCCGGGTTCTAATCGCGTCCAGGGTATAGTTATTGGTGGTGTTATTGATGGTTGCCGTATCCGGTGGCGGTACAATCAGTTCGGTACCATCAAACAATTCGATAACGCCGACCACATCTGCACGGAAGGTTAGATCATCTGCCAGTATTGCAGCTGGTGATGTATCTTTTATTACATCAAAAGTCAGGTTGATGGTTTGCCCGGCATTGATCGTGCCCAGCCCGGGGTTGTTATCGGTACATTCGTAGACAGCAGCAGTAGCCGGTATTGGAGCCGGGCTGAGCCAGACCGCTCTCGGTGGTGGGTTGCTGGTTAAGGTACAGCCTGCTGGTGGTGGTGTTTGAACGTCAATGGTTTCACCGAAACTGACATAGGTATAATAATTGCTGGCATCATGGCCACCGTTATTAGTGAGTACAATCGTTAATGGCACGGGGAATGCCGGGTCGTTCGTCAGAATGTACAACGGTGCTGAGGTGGTGACATCGAAGTCTTCAACATCTGCCTGGAAGGGTTCATCAAAGATTAGGGGTGTAACGGGTGTAAAGGTACAGGTATCCAGATAATTAACCGTTAAGATATTTCTGACAGCAAAAGCATTTGTTGGATCGGTATTGGCAGGTGTTGATAAAGGGTCTTCTTCAATCACATCCAGATCAGCCACTATATCAAAATGCGGACGATCAATAAGTACTATACGAAAAGTAATGATGGCAACATCACCTGCTCGCAGCATGTGATTGTCATTGGTACTGGCTGGCTCATTACGTGCTGTTGTACTGGTTAAGGCAAAAACTGGCTGGGTATTGTTTAATAAAGTAACTGCATCTACATTGGTATCCGTTAAGATATCAATCATGCCGTCATAAACATCGTGCAAGGGCGTGACATTCAAAACTGGTGCAAAACTGGTATCACGCACATATTCAACCGGCAATAAATTATCCAGTACAATATCTCTAACCGTGCCCCCGGTATTATTGGTAATGGTAATAACCACCTCACCATTACTGCCAATCTCTGCGCCGCCATCAATACCACGCATAACCCGATCAATGGTCAATGCCGCACCGTTATCGGTACTTAGTTCAGCACTGCTTGCTGCCGGATTAAGACCTGTTGAGGTTGTCGTAACCCCACCCTCTGGTGGCGATGTTGCTTCACATCCCCACTGCATATCAACGGTATTAAATTCACCAGCAGCACAACTTGCATTAATGCGACCGACGTAATAAACAAAAGCGTTACCACCAGCGGGGGTATCAACAAAAGCACCTGGTTGATCACCAGCTGGATTACCAAAAGGATCATCAACGGCAAAAGATGAAGTCATCGGCACACAAACCGAGCCGGGG
>CAZALW010000011.1:0-23701 GCA_964485705.1 uncultured Thiotrichaceae bacterium | reverse complement strand
AGAAGACCACCTCAGCCCCTTGAAGCGACTGAAATCACGGTCTGTTGTTACCCATTCACTGCCCGTTTCAATTGCTAATGCGGCGTAGTAGGCATCGGGAATTAAGTTACCTTTTGCATTTGCATCTTTGCACAAGTTTGTAAAAATATCCCAATGTCTGTCATGGGGGGCAACAATAACGCAGTTTGTTAGACTCCTAATTTGGTTGACAAAAGACAACGCATCTTTCAACTTGCTTGGTGGATTGAATATTTTAGGGTGCGTCACAATGCGTAAAAAGCCACTTAAGACTAACTCAGACATAGCAAATGCTTCATCCGAATTAATAAGTGTTTCTAACCATTGTAGTGACTGCCTATGGTGCGGTGAATCTTGCCGGTGCGCATAAACCAGGATATTGACGTCAGGTAATAACATAAAATTTGGCTTAATTATCCATTGCGTCTAACAATGATGCAGAATCATCAAGATCAATACCTGGATTGACACCTTTACCATTTACTGTTTTCAACTTTGTTTTAGATTGTTTTTTTTTGGAAGGGCGAGCCATTAATTTTTCCCGCAAAGCATCATCAACAACCGCAGTAAAAGTTGTACCGTGCGCGAGAGCGTACTGCTTTGCCTTTTCAAGAAGCTGGTCATCCAGTCGAATTGTGGTTCTCATGCATCACCTCACTATTACCTGCATCAATATGTCAATCATAGCTTTACTGATGCTTAAAACCAAGAATTATTGCGAGGCAAACAGTTTTTCTTAAACCATAAATTAATCCCGCCATTGCAATTTAAAGTAATTACATTATAATTACTTTTCAATTCACTTATTTAATCAGGTTCCGATATGGCACATTTAATTAAAATCGGTAATTCTCAAGGTATCAGAATCCCTAAACCACTCATACAGCAAGCCCAGCTTGAGGGAAAAGAACTTGATATACAGCTTGTAAACCAGGGCATTCTGGTTACGCCAAGTAAAAAACCAAGAGAAAACTGGCAAAAAACCATAGAAACAATACTTACAAGTAATGCCACAGAAATACCTGATAGTGAATGGCTAGATGCCACATTAACATCAGATGAAAAGCTGGAATGGTAATGACTTCTATTTCTCGATTTCAGGTTTGGCTTGTCAGTTTAAACCCAACTAAAGGCAAAGAAATAAACAAAACAAGACCTTGTGTTGTCATTTCCCCAAATGAAATGGCAGCATTATCAACGGTATTAGTTGCCCCTATGACGACCAAAGGTTTTGACTTTCCTTGCAGAGTAGAATGTGAATTTAAAAATAAAAAAGGCTTAATACTTTTGGATCAAATCAGGGCAGTTGATAAAACACGATTCATCAAAAAACTAGGCTCAATAGATGAAAACACTCAAATAGAGCTATGTAATACTCTACAAGAGCTGTTCGCATATTAAAATTGAGCTAACAATTTTTTAGAAGCTAATCATCAAGCCAGATTTGTGATCCACATACATCACCTCAATATTTCATGGCATATAGCACGCAGGATAATTAAAACCAGGGGACTGTTGCGGTTTTGCTTAGACCGAAGTGATCAAATTCAGCTTTCACTGGCTGGGTGACAAGTTCACCAAACTGAATATAACGCCGATGTTTATGACCATTTGACGCACTATCCAACTCCAAATAGGGGTTAGCCAGCCCCTGTGAAAACATCTTCGCCTGATATTGTTTGGCATCATCCGCATTGATTGAACCGCGTTTAATTAGCCGCCGAAGTTTTGATGCTGTCATGTTGCTTTGTATACGCGATATGTTTCGGTGCTTAACATCACTCGGCACAGTTTGGATACCCGACACATCACAATAACCCGACACCCCCCCCAACCAGTTCATTTCTTGTAATTCAGCAAGCCTGGATTCACTACCATGCAAACGAATAGTATCACCTAACTTGTCCTGATAGCTTGGAAAGCTGACACCGATGTCGGTTGATTGCAGGGTGTGCAGGGCTTTGTGAAGTTTGGTAAAGCATATATTTCTTAAAAAATATACAGGGCTTTCTTCATCGGGTAGTAATTGGATGCATTGATAGTAATTCATCCTTCAGAATCTCCACCAAAGACACCACCACGAATAAGGTTGGCGACAACATATTTTTGAGCGTCCTGATTGATACTATCTTTGCCATTTAGCCAATTCAACATCAAGGAATAAAGATCATTATTTGTAGGACGGTATGCGCGACCATGTTGTGTTACCGAACCATAGGGTTCGATTGCAATGGGGTATTTAATATCTAAGTCAATGTTAACAGTTTCAGTTTTGTCTTTACCTGCCGCCTTAATAAGCATGGTGTCACCATACCAGGTATCTACGGTACGAATGGCATTGCCGATTTTGACATTGTGCATGGCAGCACAGCTATTAAGTTGAAACAATTTTTTCTTCTTTTCACCCATATTCATTTCTTGAGAAGGAAACACATGTTGACCAGAACCGAGTTTGACAAAAGCATAGACAGTTATCATCTTATAGGTGTTTTCGTCTCCTATAAGACCTTGTTTAATATATTCAGATAGTTTTCCAAGATTTTTATCATCTTTTTTGGCATCAAACTCTTGCAGTGAAAAATCATAAGCATTAAATTCAAGGTCTTTATCTTCACCAATGCCGACAAAAATCATCACTTGCTCTGCACAAACTCGGTTGCGCCATAAAAAACGACCATTGGCGATATTGTAGGCATAGCGAAAAGCCAGATTATCAAGGCTGTCAGAACTCTTGAACTCAGTTACTTTCTGTTCAATAGCACCGGCAAAGTCAGGCTTGTTGCAAGCAAAGGGTTTTCCAAGATTGCCGATGATTCTTAGTGTGAAACTGACTTTTAAAGTATCTTTATCCATTGGTAAATTGGCATCATCACTATCGGACGAAACAGGGTTTGGCATGGTTTTTTTATTATCAGCTATGCCATAAGCACTTTGTGTTGAACGGTTCTGTCGTTTGATGATTTTAATTTCACTCCATGCTTGTATCTTATTCTCATCATCAAGATATTCTTTTTTCATGTTATCCAAATCCTTATTCCAATTTCCTGCAAACATCAAGCCATCAGAGGCCTCCAGTTTGCGTTCAAAAGATAACATGCTAGGTAGTTTAATTGTGGTCGTCATGGTTTTATCTCCATTAAGGTTAAATGTGGTTTTTAGGAAAAATCATCATCAGGATTTTCATGCCTGATTTCTGTTTGTTCAGAATCTAATATTTCATTGTGTTGCTTGCATAGATACCAGTCTTTCTCATTGTGGTAATGCCATAAAGTCTGTTGCAAGCTTGTAGCATTTCTAATGCGATGAATACCTCTCCATTCGCCGATACTGTGGATGGCTTCAACGAAACACACATCCGTTTCACTATCGCGAGTATTGGCAACGTCGTGGTTTGGACAAACCTTTGAAATGGCTTTATAGCCCACCATAATCGGCACTAAAAACCCTTGTTTGGGTTTGTTAACATATTCCCAAACAGCATCAGTTTTCTCTGTGGGATTACAATAGACGTTCCATTGCGTAAGTAGCTTGTTATCAGGCAGCATTTCGAAATATATTTTCAGATCTTGCGGTACAGCCTCCTGATCATAAGGTTGCGTCAGATGATTTTGCCATACAGCCAACCGTTGATGCACCGGTTCATCATCATGAGACTCTGCCTGTTTTATCAAATGGCGATCAATAAGATTAAAGACAGGTCTGGCTTTCTGCTTGAGGGCAATAAAATCCAACCAAGCATCGAAGAGTTCGGCCTCAGGATTTTGTTTTTGTAACGCATGATAGTGTTCTTCAAGATAAGCTGACCTATCCCGCAAAACAAAACCAGGCAGTAATTTTCGGATTAATGTACGCAAGTTCTGATTGTTTTGCTCATCATCGACACTATAAATATCAATACTTCCTATTTCCAGAATAGTGCCGCCAGCCAGGCGTTGTAACATACAAATATTTTCCAGCCAGCTAACAAACTCCTCTTTTCGATTACCAATATTGCCTTCGCAGGCAATCAGCAAAGAGACTTCCATATCCATTTTACCTTCTTCAATAATGGGGGGCGTTCCAACTTTATTCTTTGATTGTTCTTTAGACTGGAATGCTGGATTTCTGCTTTGAACAAACTGGTTATAGCCATAGGTATGAACTTGATGATGGTGTGCAATGACGGCACAGCCAGATAACTGAATATCTGAGAGTTGTTTATGCTTGCCAAGCTTTCGAGAAAGGTTATGCGAAAAACCCAAAAAATGGGTAATTGCAGGGAATCCCCAAGTAAAGCCTGCAACGGCATTGGCACCTTGTACCCGAATACGGTTAATCAATAGGTACTGGCTCATACGGCTTCCCTCATTTTTTGCTTTGTTTCCTGTTCAATAGGTTCCATGTGTTCACGCAAAGGCTTTTCCAGTAGTTTTTTCCACAAACGGGTATGTTCGGCTTGAGGGGTGAATTGTTTATTCTTGCCGCGAAGCTGGCGATTAAGCCATTGTGCAAAGTCTGCTCGAATAATTGATTGCCAGTCGGTGTTTTGCCGTTTGGCTTGAAAGTCATCATCAAACCGGTACGGGTCAAGCAATAACTGGTGAGCTTCTTTCAGCCGTATTTCTTGAGTTGCTGTCCAGCCTGGAGGCTGATTTTGTATGCTGGATATATAGAACAGAAACTCATCGATAATATTTTCCACCCAGCGTATTAAATGCCGTTTTCGTCCAGGGTCTTTTATGCTTAAATCTAGTTGTTTAAAACGCAATAGAAAATCACGCAAATAGTCTACTTCGGTTTTGATTGAGCTGTTATATAGATCGTTAAATAATGAGTTTTTGTTTGCAGGTGGTTTGAATTGGGTCTGCCATATTGGGGGGAGAGTTGAAAAAAGGTGGAGTTTCCCCGCTCTTTTTCCGTTCAATTGTGAGGCATTGCTGTGATTACTGGCGGTTATACTTAAATGAGATCTTTGAAGATATTTAATCCGAATATTTTTTGAATACTTTCCCTTTTCTATCTGTTTTTTTACCGGCTTCTGAGCATCATCAAAAACTGTTTCAAAAACTGCATGTGCAAACGAGGATGAAACCATATTACATAAAAGATGATATTCATACTCTGATGTTTTATCTGCATCAATTTTCTTGTTGAGAGGAAAGTAAACTTGTTTTGCCAAGGCATGTGTAGCTGCTTTACCTGAATTAAGCGCCTTTCTAAATCCATGATTCCACTGCTCTAACTGTTCTTTTCCTTCTTCCTCTTTCAGTGAAAAGCACTTCAGGAGTTTATTATCATGAGCAAGTTGTTCAGCTAGCTTTTTGCCATTTAGTTCTAGTTCCAGAAACTGGAAAATTGGTGCGAACTGATTTCCTGCAACTGCACCATCAATCCTTTTTTCTTTTAATGATGAAGTCGTCAAGTATGTGTTCTTTTGCACATGGATATTATCCAGGATTGATGGCGTATCAATCTTTGAATGTGTTAATTTAGCTACGTGTGTCGCAAAACTAACACTTGATGCGTTTTTGCTATTAACTGTAAGCCAATTATCGGAATCGTATTTTCTTGATAGCTCTCTTATGCGTTTTATGTATTGTTTCTTTTCTTTGAACGCATTTAATACTGCTGGTTTGTTTTCCAAGTTAAGTATTGCCACTGCTTTACGATATTGAAAGTCAAGGGAAGATTCGTCCTTTGCCTTTTTATTTTTTTTTGTATCAAAGATAAATGCTATTTCTTGACTTTCAAAATAGTCTTGTTTCGCATACAATTCCCCTGTTTTCTTAATTCTATCTTTCAGGTACTTTTCTTCTTCTGCATCTTTCTTTTCTTTCAAGAAATTGCTTATTACTTCTTCCCAGTGTTCAAAATACTTCTCTTTTTCGCTCATCATTCACTCCCAATATCCTGATAAACACCCAATTGAGGGTGATAGTTATATCCACTTGAACCACCATTTTCATATTCGGTTAATCTGACCTCCCCAAAACGGCGGCTAATGTCTGTTAAACCCAGTTCAAAGTCTTTTGCTAACGCTTGATACACTGTTATCGCATCTTGTTCAAACCAGAAGTGGTTGCCTTGCCCAGATTCGGACAGTTCAACCTTGTTAATAGTTATCAATGGTTCACCAAATTCTGCTGGTTTAACCTGTTCGTTTTTCCACTTCCATTTGGGGTCTGAGTATTCATTATCCAGCCACAGATAATAGGCTTCATCTTTTAGTGAATCACGAAATCGCTGCTGACGTTGTACCTCGCCACACCAGTGCGGTTGATTTTTCCACCATAGGCTCGCACCGTTTTTTTCATCAAATAATGTATTAGATAACGCCTTGTGTTCCAGTTCGATCAGGTTCAAATACTTTCCTTCATTGGTACGATATGATTTTGGCAAAGTAATTCTCTGTATCGCTGTAATTTGTTGATATTCATCATCATCCATTATTTCAAATAAATCATGCGATTTCATCTTCAAATTACTGGATTCAAACCCTGGGCGTTCAAAACAAATTGATTCTTGCTTGAGTGCCTTATAATTTTTGTTGAGTAATAATATATTCGCCTTTTTCGGTATATCATCTCGGTGCCTTAATACTCTTCCTGCCAGTTGAATAATGGAGCGCATGGAGCTTGGTTCAACAATTGCCCAGTCGTAATCATGATCTCGTCCTACTTCGGCTACTGGTGATGCGAACACAATAAAAATATGGTGTTTGCTTTCTGGGTGTTTTTCTATAACTTGCTGGATTTCTGGCTTTTGCCAAATGGCTAGTCCTTCTTTTCGATTAAGTAATTTGTCTAACTTTGATTCTATAAAAGATCGTATCGCAAGTGGATAACGACTATGATAAACACAGTAGTGAATACAGACTTTTTCATTTTCTATTTCTGGCATCTCCAGCTCAATCAGGGCTTTGGCTACAGAAACCAAAGGTTTAATGTTTGCCATACGAACCAGACCTATTGAAAGAGTTTTACCCTCACTGCTAAGGCAATGGTCTTGATGTAGCTGAATGGCACCTGTTTGAATCGTGTTCGCCATGCTTTGTGCAATGGTTTTATCTACCTTATGGGTTACATCAATGATTTCAGCCCGGCGTTTTGCAGGTAGTTGTTGTAGTTTCTTAACCCTTGATTGCACAAATTTCTCATGTGCCTTCTTGAATAAATCAAACTCGCTGTATTTTCCCTCTTTAGGTTTACATTCATCATCGAACCAGGCACAAACAATGTCCCCTGTCCAAGCATCCAGATTGGCTTTTGCATATTCCTTCCAGCCTGCCTGATACGCCTGAAACAGTGCGTAAGCCAAGGCTGGTGGAATGGTTGCCGTAGAAAGCAACACCCGACTACCCAGCATGCCCGCCCAATGCACCAAACGGCATAATGCCGGTAGATCGCTCAAGCCAAAATCATCGGGTTCATCCAGAACAAGATCCGATGTGAGCAAACGCAACATCGCAGGAATTTGTCTGCCACCTTTGGTGGCTTCTGTTGCCGGTATCAAATGGTCAATGGTGCTGACCAATACAGGTGCCGCTAATAAATCATCCAGCCCTTTTTGTTTTTTTGTCCATTGACTTAGGCTGTGGTCTTTTGTTGTACCTGAGTAATGGACATGCATATCCTGATCAAGCCATTCTTCCTGTGATTCACTGCCGCTTTCTTCATAGCAGTCTTGTTTATCTATTTTTACTGTATCTTTAGCTTTTTTCTGTTGGTTTTCAAAAAGCTGTTTAACTGCAGCACCTCCCACAGCAATGGCAAGTTCTTCACCTGATAATTTGAGTTCCTTTTGAAATTCCTTGCCTGTTTGTAAAGTCAGCACTCGAAGCCCAAGGGCAACACTGAAACGTACCCGCCCGTTTTGTAAACCTAGCGCAGTCATAATCTTGGCATTGGCGCGAGTTTTGCCTTTGCCAGTTGATGCCATGTTTATTCCAAAAAATCCATTTTGGATCGTTTCCTGCCCTATTTTTTCAGCAAGCTTTCGTGCATTGTCCTGCCATTCAAATCTCTCTTTATGTTTTTGGGAGACGTTGCCCGTGATTTCTTTACTGGACTCCAATGACTCTAGGCTTGCGTTGAGTTTAGGCAGTGCTTTAACAATTTCTTCTGCATGATGTGCTACGCCAATCAGATGTTCATCCAGTTGCTGCTTGTATTGTTTTTTGTCGTCAACCCAATGGGTATTGGCGTAAACTTTATAATTTGGATTGCGCCATTGTTCTGCGCCTTTTTCCATTGCCTCTTCCAGAGTTAAGGAGGAGTAATAGTGATCTGCCAATATCAAACCAAGTCGAGATAAATGAGTGGTAAACAATTGCTCATTTAAGAAATCAGTTTTTTCATTGAGCAGGCTTCGAAGCCGGATCAATGCTTTAGAAGCTAAAGTACAGGCTTTTGATCGCCACTGCATGCTTTGGATAGGTAACTCATGGAATACCCAGTTTTCTGCTATACGTTCTTTTTGATCAGCATCGTTGCAGTTATGCGAATTCCATAAAGCATCAAAATTAACATCGAGCCATTGATCGATGTCTTTCAAATCTGGCGTGGGTGTTTCTTTCCACCCAGGATAGATAGGCAGCTTGTGATGCGTCATTATCAGCCAGGCAACCAAACGTGCAAAAGGTGCTAAGGCAGATAATTTAGGCTTTTTACCCTCATCAAGCCCATCTTTAAAGCAGCCAGAAAAAGCATCTTTGTGTATGTCGCTTAATGCTTTCAGCCATTCTTCATCCGTTTTATTTGCAACAAATGCTACAAATAGGCGATATGAAATCCACTCATGCCTGTAAGGTTCATAATTTTCGGTTTTTTTATTTGGATTCAGTTTTTTCTGGAATAACTTTGTTGCTTTACCGTAATCATGAAATAACCCTGCTATGGCTGCCGCAAATTTTATTCCATCGATAGTGCGCCATTGATGTTTATCCATATATTGTTCTATTTCAGTTTTGGTCACATTCACCGGCACAACACCCTCATTATTAAACTCATCCTTACTCCCCACCACCCACAAAAACTCACTTCTACTCCGACTCCGTATCCAATGACAACTCACCGCAGTATTCTTAGTCGCTGTTTTCCGCAATAACTTTTTAACCGCCTGTAAACCTTCATTGGTTATCACGGTTTGCCAGGTGCGGCTGCCGATGCGATTGGCGAAGGCATCTAGCACTCGTCTGGTTTTGTTGAGGGCTTTTTTTTCGCATTGGGCGACGAAGGTGACCATCATAATGTGTGCCTGTTTTCTGCGTATTGCTGACAATGCATTAAAACAGGCATACAATGATGATGTATTTGATGCCTTTGGAGGGTGGTTATGCGTACTACACTAAATATTGATGATGATTTATACGCAAAAGCGGTTGAATTAACCGGTGTTCGTGAGAAAACGGCTTTATTGCGTGAGGGTTTAAAAGCCTTAATTGAACGGGAGAGTGCTTTGCGACTGGCTTTATTGGGTGGCTCTGAGCCGAATATTGAGCCGATTTCTCGCCGACAATCGGACTTGGCTGAATAGTGTCCAGGATATTGGTTGACACTTCGGTCTGGGTTGATCATTTGCGTAAAAAAGAACCGCATTTGGTTGCTTTGCTGGAACATAATCAGGTGCTGATGCATCCGATGATTCGGGGAGAACTGGCTTGTGGCTATTCGCATAATCGGGATCAAATTTTAAGTTTATTTAAAGATTTGCCACAGGCATTTGAGGCAACGCATGATGAGGCGTTATACTGCCTTGACATGCATAAGTTGTCGGGTAAAGGCGTTGGTTTTGTCGATTTGAATCTTCTGGCATCCACCCTTTTAACGAAAAACGCCTTGCTTTGGACGCGAGATCGGCGACTGCAAAAATTGGCTTTGTCATTGGATATTTGCCAGCAAATGCCACCTTAATTATTCTTGAAAAAGCAGTTGGAGCAACGAAGGTGACCATCATCTGGTTTTACCTTTTCCTTTCTTGAGATGTTTTTTACCATCTGCTGGTAAGTAGTTACTGGAACTAACCACTTTTCTTCCAGTTTTAGCCTCCAGTTCTTTGCGGGCTTTTTTTGCAATGCCACACCTGTTTTAGCAGCCGTTTTATTTTCTGCCATGCCTGTTGCTGTTTCAGTTTCTGCTATTTGCCGGGTAGATAACTCTGCCAGGGCAGTAAAAATCAGTTCAGCTTCACTCATGTGGTCACGCAGATTCTGGGTTTTTAGTCCTTTTAGTGACTTGTGGTTTTTTACATTAATGCCTGTCCATTCCTGATGAATAATGTTGGTGAGAATGGCAAACTCTTTACCCTTTTTAATATCGTGATTGCTCCAGTAATCAGTAAGTTTATTACGCGTTTCCTGCCCCATCATACGTTGTTGAATCCACTTTTTACTGCGACCGTGTTTTTGCCAGGTTTCTCTGGCACGATTGAGCGACATTGCCGGATCTGCCATCTCCTGCATACGTTCATAACCAACTTTGGCTAGCCAGAGTTTAATTGGTTCTGCTTTTGGGCTGGGAATACTTTGTACAAGTCGCAACAAGGTTTCAGCGGTGGCAGCATCTGTAAGGCGTTGCTTGCCATCAGTTGCTGTCATTTTCAACTGGTGACAATTTGTCACCAGTTGACTACCCTCTTTGCTAAGGCGTTGTTTTAGTTTGTTCCAGTATTTCCTTGCAGTTTGATAATCTGCCTGTTGCGTCAATACCTGCACAATATCAATCACTGAAAACCACCAGATTTCTGCTTTTTCATCATAAACGCGGCGTATTTGATAGTCTTCAAATATGGTCATATCAGTGTTCATTGTTTACCATTCCCTGTTGTTTCATGTTGTTGTAGTGCTACAGCTTTAACCGCATCAAACATAAAATCTAGTGCTTTGTGTTTGGTGAAGTTTTGCAAACACTGCTGGCGAAATTCCTGTTCGGTTGCGCCTTCTTTGGCACAGATAAATGCCCAGGGCAGTATTAGTGTGTCTTTAATCAGGTCAGCAACGTCGAAGACTAATGCGCCGCGTCGGGTTTTTCCGTGCATGACGGCAAAGCCATGTGGAATACCGAGTACCCAAAGTGTGGTGGCTGCCAGCCCGTAGGCAAGATAATTGCCGTGATTAAGGAAGGCATTGGCATCGTCTATACTGTCATGCTGACGTACAAAGCCTTTTTGTTTAGTGTGAGTGGCGGCTATTTTATACAGGCTTTTTGTTAGCTGTGCTTCGATAACAAGCAGGTTGGTTACATCATGGCAGTGTTCAATTTTTGCTAGAAAATTGTTCAGCGCCTGTTGTATATTACTGTCACTGATGTTGAAACCTTCGGCTTGCAAGTCTCGATCTTTGCCCCAGACGTTTTGTAGGTAGGTTATGCGTTGTTGCTGAAACTGTTTGGCTACCTGTAATCTTTTTTCTCCGTCAAACCAGAATTGCATCCAGCCCTGTACATATTCAGTGGGTCGGTATTCGCTTTGTGGCGATAACCATTCGACCTCGGTGGCAGCAATCAGGGGTGTGCTTCCGCCACCGCTAAAGCCAATGAGTACGCCTGCTGATGCCAGCATTCTCACCGCTGCCTGGGTGATGGATGTACCTGTACCAAGCAGAATACAAGTGGTATTAGCGATGGGGATATTCCAGTATTGTTTTTCGGCCTGCTCTTCGGTGAGGTAAAGCACGCGCCCATCTTTTTGCATGACGCGGCACATTTCCAGATAATAAATGTTGGCGCGTTTTGAATGCAGGATGGCTTTTAGGTCGGTTAGTTGTTCCATTTTATTAGATGTCCAGCAAGATTCCATACCAGTATGCGTCTACCGTGCATGTTGTGATGCATGGCCATCTGCACTATATCATCAATATTTCTAAGGTTAAATAGATGCCACCCTCTCGCACTAAAAATTAATAAAGCTGATGGGTTTTATGTTCATTTTTTTAAGCTGGCTTACTTTGCAATTCGTGCAATAAAATACCAGCTAGAATACGAAATCACCTTTCCAGTGATAGTGAAAATTGTGCAGGTGTGAATCGACGAACCATATAAAAGCCCATGTGAAGAATGTCACACGGGCTTGAATGTAGCGCTTTTTGTCTCGCTTGAACCAGAAAATATATGTTTAGTTTACTGAGTTTGCTCAAAATTAAACTTCCGATCGTTTGCCTTATTTTTTATAAATCAATAAGCATCTGTTTTCAGAAACGTTACTTAAGGAGCCTCTCCTTAATCTCTATAACGTGAATAAACATAATCACTTTCCGTCAATGGCGCATGACAGGCAAAACAGGAAGCACCACCATCGTTTGTTAGCCTTTTTGATTTGCTGTTGCCAGCAAAGCCTTCAAAACCCCAGCCTCCTGTTTTACTGTATTGTTTAGCATTTTTGACCATAATCCCTACTAATTTTCGGTCTGATTCCTATATTGTTTTATCCTTTTTCACATAGTTGAGTAAATCAAAAACCAGCACTGCACCATCAGAATATTTACCACCTTTTAACCCTGTTAATGCTTTACTATTTGCATAGACATGGTGAATACCATGAAAGGGATTTGCTAAAGCATGCCCCGGTTCTATTATCATGGACTTAACGTGTGTCCAATCACGATATCCCTCCGGGTAAGGCACTTTATTTGCTGCATAACTTAATGATGTAAAAATAAGTGTTACACATGTAACAATGGTTATATATTTTAATTGCATGATAATGCTCCTAAGAAAACAAGTACCGGAAATCTCTGCGACCCTAATAGTTAAAATTATTTCAAATCACTAATAGCAGCGCCAAAGTTGATATGGAAAACAGTCCCGTCGAGTAACAAAGCTGGTACAGATTGAATGCCCGCTTCTTCTGCCTCATTGATGCGAGACGCATTATCACCCAAATGAACAACTTCAATTTCGTAACGATTTTTATCCAACGCTTCCAGCACCTGTTGTTCTGCACTCACGCAAACAGGGCAACCAGCGTGATAAAAGATGGCTTTATTCATAATAATATCCTCAAATTAAATTTAGTATCGAGTCGATACAAATACACTATGCGCCATAAATTTTCACTTGTCAATGTGGTTTTGATTCGATACTATTAGCTTATGAAAACATTACTGATTTATAATTATATGGAACGTTTGAGCAATTTGTTACGAACAGATTCAAGACGTGGTGGTGCGGAATATGGCATCCAACCCATACAACTAGAGGCACTGCGTTATTTGTCTATTTGTAACCGTTACTCAGACACGCTAATGGCAACCACTGAATATTTAGGCCAGACCAAAGGCACGGTATCTCAGACTTTAAAGGTTCTGGAAAACAAAGGGCTGCTCACAAAATATACCGATGATAACGATAAAAGAATCTCGCACTTGAAGGTATCAAGAGCTGGATACAAACTATTACAGAAAACTATACCAGGCCCCTTGTTGACACAAGCTTGTAAACAAATGACGACTGCTACTGAAACACAGATCATTGAGAATCTGGAAAAATTACTTTTAACCTTACAACATTCAAACAACATGAAATCTTTTGGTGTTTGTCATACCTGCCGTTTTAACCAGAAAATTAAAGCTAATAATTATTTTTGCAATCTGACCAAGGAGCCTTTATCAGGTGAAGAAACACAACTTATTTGCAGGGAGCACCAGCTTTGTGCTTAGTGTTTAAATTCTAAAGGTAAACTGCTCAGCCATGATTTAATCATCGGTTTACTATTACAACTAAATTGGATGAATACGCCTGCTGATGCAAGCAGTCTAACCGCTTCTTGAGTGATGGATGTGCCTGTACCAAGCAGGATGCAGGTGGTATTGGCGATAGGAATATCCAGTATTGCATTTCGACTTTTTCTTTGGTGAGGTAAAGCACACGTCCACCTTTTTGCATAACGCGGCACATTTCTAAATAATAAATGTTGACGCGTTATGAATGCAGGATGGCTTTTAGGTCAGTTAATTGTTCCATTTTGTTTTTTGTGTTTTATGCTGTCACCAATGATGCTATATCACGCCATGAAAGACAGTTAACGTGGCAGCGTTGCTGGCTGGTTTCACCACCATAGACCAGTTGCTGTATTATGTTTTTAATGTCGGTAGAGTTATTTTTGAGTTTTGCAAAGCTGTTTAAGTTTTTAAAGAAATCTTTATTGATGGTTGCACCTGATTTAATCTCGATGGCGTTAAGTTGTTCACCACTATCAATAATCAGGTCGATTTCTAAACCTTGTGCTTCTCTATAATGGTAAAGATCAGCTTGTTCACCGTTGTGGACACGAAGTTTATGCGCCTCCGATGCCACCCAGCTTTCAAATATAGCGCCGCGTAATGGATGATGGCGAAGCTGTTCTGGTTCTCGGATTCCGAGTAAATAACAGACCAGCCCGGTATCGAGAAAATGCAGTTTAGGTGCTTTTATAACTTGTTTTCTTATGTTTGTATGCCACGCGGGGAGTTGCTGAATAATGTAACTGGTTTCCAGTATGGATAACCAGGCGCGTGTGGTGTTATGGCTGATGCCTGCATCGCTGCCCAGTGATGTCAGGTTTATTTCCTGCGCGGTGCGTCCGGCGCAAAGTTTAAGAAAGCCTGAAAAATGTTGCAGATCGCTTACCTTAATAATCTGACGTACATCACGTTGTATATAAGTTGTAACGTAATCTGCCAGCCATTGTTGAGCAGGGATGCTCTGATCATAAATTCTGGGGTAAGCACCTTTCCATAATGTGCTAAACAGTTCATCGGGTGCATTAGCAAAGGCTAGCAGCTCTTCTCGGCTGGGGGGTAACAACGAAAGTATGCCACAGCGACCTGCCAATGATTGTGAAACAGACTGTGATAAGCCGAAATGTTGTGAGCCGGTGAGAATAAATCGACCCGGATCAGATCTGGCATCGACATCACCTTGTATATAACTGAGTAAACCTGGTGCATGTTGTACTTCGTCGATAATGACACCATTAGCATACTCATTTAGAAACCCTCTGGGATCATTTAGTGCATATTCTCTGTTATCTAACGCCTCCAGTGAAATATAAGCTACATCAGGGAATGTTGCGCGACAAAGGGTTGTTTTTCCTGACTGGCGTGGCCCGGTAACAACGACCACGGGATAATACGTTGCTAATTCGCGTAATTTGACTTCTAATTTACGTTTTATCATCACTTAAGTATGATTTCTAATACATGGATTGTCAATCGTTCTTACAATTCATGTATTATAGAGCCTCTGATTAACTCCATCCTCAGGCTCGTTAACAGTGCGTCCATGCACCACTGCTCCATCCTTAGGTCTGTAAACGGTACTTCCATTACCACTTCTACTGAATCGACATCTTGCCGGTTAAACCGTTGAGGTTCGTGTCTCACCACCAACCTACGGGTTAATGATATAAAGAAGCCGCTGCCAACTCACGGGTGTACTCATGCTGAGGATTATTAAATACGTCTTCAACATTGCCCTGCTCTACCACCTGACCGTTACGCATGACAATTACGCGATGTGACATGGCACGTACTACGCGTAAATCATGGCTGATGAACAAATAACTCAATTGATGCTTTTCCTGTAAATTGGCTAATAAGCCTAACACCTGTTTTTGTACCGATACATCGAGTGCGCTGGTGGGTTCATCCAGTAGTATTACATCCGGCTCAAGAATAACGGTACGGGCAATGGCGATGCGTTGGCGCTGACCGCCGGAAAATTCATGCGGGTAACGCCATAAAACATCACCATCCAGACCCACTTCCTGCAGCACAGCATAAATTTTTTCGAGACGTTGCTGGTTATTAAGCTGAGGAAAATGCAACCTTAAACCTTCTTCTATAATTTGTCTTACGGTCATTCGGGGCGAGAGTGAGGAGAACGGATCTTGAAACACGATTTGCAAATGCCGGCGTAATGGACGCATGTGATTTTCACTAAACTGTGTGACGTTTTGATTTTTAAAATGTATCTCGCCCTGTGAAGCCAGCAGGCGAAACATCGCCAGACCCAGCGTTGTTTTACCGGAACCGGACTCACCGACAATGCCCAGTGTTTCACCAGAGCGTAATTCTAAGGTTATATCATCTACGGCTTTTATTTCATCTACTTTACGTTTGAAAAAACCTTTATATATAGGGAAATAACAACGCAGGTTCTGTGTGCTTATTACCACATCTGTGCCTGCCTGCAGCGTTGCTATTTTTTGATCCGGCTCGCTGTCCAGCAAAAATTTTGTATACTTATGTTGTGGTTGTGAAAATAATTTTTCGGTCTCGGCACTTTCGACAATTTTACCGCCCTGCATAACGCATACACGATTGGCAAATCGCCTGACCAGATTTAAATCGTGAGTAATTAATAATACCGACATGCCGGTGTCTTTTTGAATTTGCGTTAGCAGGTCTAAAATTTGTTGTTGGATGGTGACATCCAGCGCGGTTGTTGGCTCGTCTGCAATCAGTAAAACAGGATCACACGCAAGCGCCATGGCTATCATCACTCGTTGACGCTGGCCACCAGAGAGTGCATGCGGGAAAACATTGACTTTATGTTCTGGCTGTTGAATGCCGACTTGATTCAATAATTCAATAACACGTTTTTTCTTTTCACTCTTTTGTAGATTCTGGTGCAGTGTCAGCACTTCTTCAATTTGCCGACCAATGGTAAATACCGGATTCAATGATGACATCGGCTCCTGAAAGATCATTGCGATATTTTTACCGCGAACTTTTTGAATTTTTTGCTGGTTCAGTGCTAATAAATTCTGCTTCTGAAAATCTATAGTGCCAGAATAGTCGGTATTCACTTCATCATGCAAACGCAGCAATGATAAAGCGGTGACAGATTTTCCTGAGCCGGATTCACCAACAATCGCCAGGTTTTCGCCTTCGAATATATCGAAACTTATATTGTTGATAATATTAACCAGACCTTTTTGTGTATGAAACGACACACTTAGGTCTTTAACGCTTAACAATATTCTGTTGTTTTTGTCTTTCATTCTTTATTTTACGTAGGTGGGTGGGTCTACCTGCTTTGGCTTCGCTTAAGCAGGTCTACTACTGTCATCTCGACCAGAGGGAGAGATCTTGTTTCACCGTGGTATAAGATCTCTCCCTCTGGTCGAGATGACAACTGGTTTTTTGGTTTTCATTTTTCATTTTTCATTTTTCATTTTTCATTAAAAAATTAATCCTAATTTTTTCTAGTGTCCATCGCTTCACGCAATGCCTCACCAATAAAAATCAACAGCATTAACGTGCCAACCAATACAATAAAAGCACTTAAAGACAGCCACCAGGCTTCTATGTTTTCTTTGCCCTGTGCTAACAGTTCACCCAGGCTTGGAGTGGTTGGTGGTACGCCTAAACCTAAAAAATCCAGACTGGTTAAAGCGAGGATGGCACCACTGATTCTAAACGGTAAGAAGGTGATCACTGGCGTTAAACTGTTCGGTAATAAATGCCGGCTGATGATGGTATAGTTTGACAAACCCATTGCCCGGGCAGAACGCACGTAGTCCAGGTTTCGACCACGCATAAACTCGGCTCGCACATAATCAGATAAACCCATCCAGCCGAATAACGATAACAGGATAATCAGTAACCAGATACTCGGCTGAAAAATAGAGGCGAAAATAATCAGTAAATAAAGTTCAGGCATGGATGACCAGACTTCGATCACCCGTTGCATAATCAAATCTGTTTTTCCTACAAAATAACCCTGTACTGCGCCCGCGACAATACCAATGCTGACACCGATAACCATCAGTGCCAGTGAAAACCAGACTGAGATGCGAAATCCGTAAATAACACGCGCCAGTACATCACGTCCTCTGTCGTCTGTACCGAATAAATTTTGACTTGATGGTGCTGCCGGATTAGGTGAGTCGCTATCAAAATTAATGGTGTTGTGATTATATGGGTTTAACGGTTTAATCATCCAGTTGCCATCTTGTGTTAATTGCTGGCGCACAAAACTATCGGTAAAATCCGTTGCGGTTTCAAAATCGCCACCAAAGGTGGTTTCTGGATAATCAATTATTATCGGAAAAAACAGCTCACCCTCAAAACTGACAATGAGCGGTTTATCATTAGACAGCACTTCTGCAAAAAAACTCAGGACAAATAAAATACTAAAAACCCATAAGCTTATGTAACCACGGCGATTGGATTTAAAACGCAACCATGCTCTCTCGCCAGGAGAAAGCCCTGCAGATATTGCTGAAAAATTATTATTGCTTATTGTTGTACTCATCAAAAATATCCGCGCTACTTTCCGTGTTATTTATTGTCTACCGAATCAAAGTGAATGCGCGGATCAATAAGCACATAACTTAAATCAGCAAGTAATTTTGCAAAAAGCCCCAGAATAGTGAATAAAAATAAAGTGCCTAAAACCACAGGGTAATCTCTTTTTAATACCGATTCATAAGCAAGCAGACCCAGTCCATCAAGTGAAAAAATGGTTTCGATTAGCAGGCTTCCGGTAAAAAACGCGCCAATAAAAGCGGCAGGAAAACCGGTGATCAAGGGGATAATCGCATTCCTGAAAACATGGCGATATAACACGGCATTATCTGACAAGCCTTTTGCTTTGGCGGTTAATACATATTGTTTGCGTATTTCTTCGATGAAGCTGTTTTTGGTTAGCATGGTCATTACCGCAAAACTGCCAATGACCATTGAAATGATTGGCAATACCATGTGCCAGAGATAATCGGTAATCTGGCTATACCAGGGTAGCGTGTGCCAGTTGTCGGAGACGATACCTCGCAACGGAAAAATATCAAAAAAACTGCCACCACCAAAAAACACCAGTAAGGTAATACCAAGCACAAAACCCGGTATAGCATAGCCTATTAGTATTAACGTGCTGGTGACAACATCAAAGGTCGTGCCATCTCTAATGGCTTTAGCAATACCCAGAGGAATACAGGTGGAGTAAATAATCAAAAAACTCCATACACCTAAACTGATGGACACCGGAAGTTTGGAAATAATGAGTTCGATAACCGTCTGATTATAAAAATAACTGTAACCAAAATCAAAACTCATGTAGTTTTTCATCATCATGAAAAAGCGTTCATGTACTGGTTTATCAAAACCATACAAGGCTCGTATTTCTTCCAGATGTTCTTCATCAAGACCAGTTGCACCGCGATATAAACCACCTGCGCCACTACTGGCTTCACCAACAGCATCCCTGCCTTCCAACTGACTGACTAATTGTTCTACTGGCCCACCAGGAACAAATTGCGTTACGGCAAAGGTAATCAACATGACACCAAACAAGGTTGGAATCATTAGTAGCAATCGTTTTAATATATATGAAAACATGAATATTTATGTTCTAAGTTTTATGTTTAAAATTTTTCACTTTTCATTTCTCATTTTTCATTGTCTCTTCAACCCACCACGTTTTTAACAACCAGCTTATTGGTTCGTAATACAATGGCTGCGTTTCGGGTATGCCAAATTTATTCCAGAAAGCAACGCGGTGAAAATCAATAAACCAGTTTGGCACAAGGTATTCACCATACAACAGCACACGATCCAGTGCGCGTGATGCAATAACGACTTGCTGCCTATTTTCAGCCTGGATGATATGTGTTATTAATTTATCAACAACGGGATCATTTATACCGGGTAAGTTATTAGAGCCTTTCAATTCGGCTGCGCTGGAATGAAACATATTCATTAATTCGTTACCCGGTGAAACCGAAGTCGAGAAACTGGTTACTACCATATCAAAGTCAAAGGTATCCAGGCGGCGTTTATAGAGTGATGAATCAACTTTTCTATACATTGTTTGAATGCCCAGTTTTTTCAAATTATGCGCATACGGTGCAACAATACGGTCGAAACCCTTTTGCACCAGTAAAACATCTAATATAAATGTTCGACCTTGCTGATTTTTAAGCACGCCATCCTGGATAGTCCAACCCGCTTCGCGTAATAGATCCCGTGCCTGTATTAAATTATTACGTAAGCTGTCTGGTGCTAATGTCGTTGCCGGCTGCCATTGCCTGGTAAAAATTTCTTCAGGCAGTTGATGCCGGTATTTTTCCAGCAAGGCCAGCTCTTTTCCCTCTGGTAAACCCTGCGATGCTAGCTCACTGTTACTGAAATAACTATAACCGCGAACATACTGATTATAAAAAAGCTTTTTATTTGCCCATTCAAAATCGTAAGCCAGGCTTAGTGCTCGCCTGACCCGGACATCCTTAAATTTATCTCGCCGGGTATTAAAAGCAAAACCTTGCATGCCTGCATTGTTGTTATGTGATAAGCCTTTTTTTATAATTTCGCCAGAGTCATAACGTGGCCCATTATGTGATCTCGCCCAACGTTTTGAATAATTTTCAAAAAAGAAATCAAACTCACCGGCTTTGAATGCCTCAAGAGCAATGGTCGAGTCTTTATAATATTTGTAGGTTATGCGATCAAAATTAAACATGCCTTTTCGCACGGGCAGATCCTTTGCCCAGTAATTCGAGTTTCTAACATATTTAATGTTTTTGCCACGCGCATATTTTTCCACCGTGTAAGGACCACTGGCAACCGGTTTGGTATCGCTGAGCTTTTCAAATGCGGTGTCACCTGCCCATTGTTTTGAAAATATCGGTATTTCTCCGATAATCATATGTAACTCGCGGTTTTTATTTTTAAAATCAAATCGAATGATTAATCGATCGATCACGGTTGCCGATTTTACATCGCCAAAATAAACACGAAATTGTGGATGAGCAGCTTTGCTCATCAGGGTATCAAATGAATATTTAACTTCTTCTGCGGTAACCGGCTCTCCATTTGAAAATCTGGCAAGCGGATTAATATGGAAGGTGACCGATAATCCATCATCTGCTAAATAAAAACTTTCTGCAATAAGGCCGTACATGCTAAACGGTTCATCCAGGCTTTTTTCCAACAGACTTTCAAAAACCAGAACACTCAGCCCGCCTGCAGAAATACCTTTCAATAAATACGGGTTGAGGCTATCGAAAGTGCCTAAACCCATCAAGGTTAACTCGCCGCGTTTTGCTGCAGCAGGGTTGGCATAATCAAAATGCGTAAAACCCTCAGCATATTTAGGCTCATAACCCATACCCATTGCGGAAAACGCGTGTGAGGTGATCGGCAAAAAAAACAGAAGAAAGAAGAATAGTTGACTGTTTGCTATTAATAATCTGACTGGTGATTCTGACAACAGTTTTAATTTTTGATCCATGTATGATTGTTTTTACTTTAATGGTTGATTTTATAGGTAGAATCCGCCTAACATGTGCCACCTGAGTTTACAGCACGGACTAACACTTGGCTAACATCGGTCTGGCTAACATCTGACTGACTTACAATAACAACATCTAATATCATCTATTATGGGGAGCGACTGATGGGTTTTTTACAGGGCAAACGAGTACTTATTTTCGGTGTTGCGAGCAATCGCTCAATTGCCTGGGGCATCGCACAGGCAATGCACCGTGAAGGTGCTGAGCTGGCATTTGCTTATCAGGGTGAAAGATTAAAAGAGCGTGTCGAGAAATTAGCAGGGCAATGTGATTCTGATATTATTGTGCCTTGCGATGTTGAAGATGATGAGCAAATCGAAGCGGTTTTTGAACACCTTGATGACTACTGGGACAGCCTGGATATTATTGTCCACTCCGTTGCCTTTGCTCCAAAAGAAATGCTGGAAGGTGACTACCTGGATAATATCACCCGGGATGGTTTTAATACTGCACACGATATTAGTTCTTACAGTCTCGCTGCTATTGCGAAAGCCGGTCGTCATATGATGCAAAATCGGGGCGATGCTGCCATCATTACCATGAGTTACCTGGGTGCAGTACGTGCCTTTCCCGGTTACAATGTAATGGGGTTGGCAAAGGCCAGTCTTGAGGCCAATGTTCGCTATCTGGCTCACTCTCTAGGGCCAGAAGGAATTCGTGTTAATGCTGTTTCAGCCGGCCCAATCAAAACTCTGGCAGCAAAAGGCATTACCGGGTTTAGCAAAATTATCAAGCACGTTGAGCAAAGCGCACCACTGCGCCGAAACGTGACCATTGAGGAAGTAGGTAATACCTCTGCTTTTCTATGCTCTGATCTGGCAACGGGTATTACCGGCGAAGTTATTTATGTTGATGCGGGTTATCACACAGCCGGGCTAATGGGTGATATTGCAGAATAAGAGAACTTTCCAATCATAAAAAAGAGCGGAAAAAGGGGCGGATGTATTCGCCCCTTTTTTATGCCATAACACTAAAAGCATCATTGCTAACAAACTCAATGTATAACTTATGAACAAAAACTCAATGAACTTAACCAACAAAGTGCTTTTAGGCATGGCTTTAGGGATTGCTGTTGGCTTGTTTTTTAACCTTAGTGGTTTAAATGCCGCTGGCTCTTTCATCAACGAATACATTGTTAACGGCTTGTTTCACACCATCGGCAAACTGTTTGTTAACGCGCTAAAAATGCTGGTCGTACCTTTAGTGTTTTTCTCACTTATTTGCGGAGTTTGCGGCATTGGCAATATAAAAACTCTGGGGCGTGTTGGTGGCAAATCATTTGTACTGTATATGTTAACCACTGCAGTTGCGATTACCCTCGCCATTACCGTTGCTGGGATTGTAGGCATTGGCAAAGGCATGAACCAAACCACTGATGTCGCCTTTACCGGTAAAGACGCACCACCTTTGACTGACGTTCTGATTAGTATTATTCCAACCAACCCGGTTAATGCCATGGCCAATGGTGACATGCTGCCGCTTATTTTCTTCTCTATATTATTGGGCATTAGTATCTTAATGGTGGGCGCAAAGGCACAAAAGGTAATTGAAAGTGCTGAAGTTGCCAATGAAATCATGATGAAGATGGTTGGCATTATCATGGCGGTGGCACCTTATGCTGTTTTTGCTTTAATTGCAAAATCAATGGCTGATCTTGGTTTGGATTTATTAGCGCAATTAGCCGGTTATGTTTTAGTGCTGGTTGGCGTGCTTATGCTGCACTTATTCGTTACATTGATGATTGTTTTAAAAGTTTTCTCAGGCTTGAGCCCGATGATATTCCTCAGAAAAATCAGAGGCGCACAGATTTTTGCATTCAGTACTGCCAGCTCTAATGCCACCATCCCGGTCACCTTGAGAACCGTCACCAAACGCATGGGCGTTAATAATTCCGTTGGCTCGTTCACCGTTCCTTTTGGTGCCACAATCAATATGGACGGCACCGCCATCATGCAAGGCGTTGCCACCGTCTTTATTGCCAATGTGTACAATGTTGACCTTGGTATAATCGGTTATCTAACCGTTATTTTAATGTCGGTGCTGGCTTCAATTGGTACAGCGGGCGTTCCCGGAGTGGGTTTAATTATGCTTTCCATGGTGTTCTTCCAGGTAGGCTTGCCGATCGAGGGTATTGGTCTTATTTTAGGTGTTGATCGCTTGATGGATATGATACGTACTGCGGTTAATGTATCGGGTGATGCCGTGGTCTCTTCCATCGTTGCCAAAAGCGAAGATCAAATGGATATTGATGTATTTAATGATCCAGATGCTGGCGCAATTGACACCAGTGAATTTATGCATATTGATACACCAGCTGGTAAGTAAAATGATAAGTCTGGGTTTTATCAAACAGGTAGCATCAGGATTGAGCAGTGGCATCTGGATGTGCTGTTATGTCCAGGGATGGACGGTATATAGAAAATGCAGGAGCAATTTT
>CAZALW010000010.1:0-23798 GCA_964485705.1 uncultured Thiotrichaceae bacterium | reverse complement strand
CGTTTTAGTGCCATGTTCACGCTTTGGCTGTTGGCATGTTTGGCTTTGTCTCTATCAGACGGAAAAACAAAGTCACTGCCACCGCTAATAGGTTTGATGGTGTCCAGTATGGTCAGTGTTTGCGCTGTCAGTGGTATTTTATGCTCACGCTTTTTCTTCATGCGTTCCAGTGGAATAGTCCACACTGCGCCCTCTGTATCAATCTCGCACCATTTCACGCCAGCGGCTTCACTTGGTCTGGTCATGGTGTGAAGTTGCCATAAGGTGAGCTGTCTTATGGTGGTGCGTATGCTTGCCGTGTGTATGGCTCTGAGTAACTGGGGTAATTGTTCAGGCTTGAGCGTGGGCATGTTGGTTTTGTCTGGCAAGGGGAAAGCAGACTTGATGCCAGCTAACGGGTTGTTATGAATAGCCCCTGTGTTATTGGCGAACGTCATCACCTCATTAATGCGCTGGCACACCCTGCGAACGGTTTCAAGGTAGCTTTTATTGGCTGTTGGTCGCAGGGCATCAATAACCAGTGGTGCAGTGAGCTTGCTTATCGGTATATCGGCTATAACTGGCAGAATATGAAGCTCAAGGCTTCTTAGAATGTCATCCGCATAATTTTTAGTAATTGTTGTTTTTTTAACTACTAGCCATTGATTCATGACACACCTGAAAGAGTCGGGCTTTTCGTTGTTGGCTTTGGCGGGGTCAATGCCGTCATCTAGTAATGCTTTAGCGTTGCTATGCTCTGTCCTAGCCATTGATAGCGTCAAATCTGGATAAGTTCCTAGTGTCAAGTTTGTTCTAGCCTTGCTGTAAGGTTTATAATATCTGAATAGCCATGTTTTAGAACCGTTGGTATTCACACGCAACATTAACCCCTTGCCGTCTGAAAGCTCATACCTTATGGGCTTGGCTTTAGCTTGCCTAACTTGCGTTGCTGTAAGTGGTTTTATGGCTTTTGGCATGTTTGTGGTACTACGATTCTATTTTGTGGTACTTCCTGTGGTACTAAAAACCACCGGATTGCAAAAAACAGTATAGAACTTGCAAGGACAATAAACAAGGTTAAGCCGTTGTATCCAGACGAAAAAAAAGACTTCCAAGGAAGTCTTCGTTTATGTTGTTGGCGGAAGAGGTGGGATTTGAACCCACGAAGGGCGTAAACCCTTGCCAGTTTTCAAGACTGGTGCTTTCAACCGCTCAGCCACCCTTCCGAAATCTCAATGTCTGAATGAACATATACCTGAGAAAGCGCGTATATTACGTGATTCCATAAAGTATTCAATAACTTCTTAAAAAAAATTTAATGTTGTGATTTTTACCTTCCTCCATCATGCCACATTAATATGAAGTCATTTTAAAGTAAACACTACATTCCTATGTCATAACACTACAAACTTCAAGGGTTTATAAAGCATTGATTTATCATAGTTACTCGGCTAGAATATCGAGCAGCATGACATTTTGACAGTCCAAAGGACGACATATGACATATTCAAATCGTATTCCAATTAACCTGCAAAGCGTTATTGATGCTGCTGATAATGGCTTTGTTGTAATTGATAAAGACTACAGAATCATTGCCGCCAATCACGCATACTGCCATGCCTACGGTATTAGCAGCAAAACCATCATTGGTCGAAAGTGCCACCAGGTATCACACCATTCCGAGATTCCCTGTCATTTAAATGGTGAAGATTGCCCTCACAAAAAAGTATTTGAAACCAGAGAGCCACATCAGGTATTGCACATTCACTATGATGCCAATAAAGAAGAAGAGCATGTTCGCATCAAAGGCTCACCCATTTATGGCACTGATGGTGAACTATTTCTCGGGGAAGCCGTATTCCCGATAGCAAAATCAAATGATTTTGGTTGTGACAAACAACGCATGATCGGTAAATCTCCCTCATTTTTAGCCTGCATTGAAGAAATGTCCGGTGCGGCATCATCCGATATACCTATTTTGCTCAATGGTGAAAGTGGTGTTGGTAAAGAGCTGGCTGCAAATTTCATCCACAACAAATCTCGTCGTTGCGCACAGCCGTTTATATCGATAGATTGCGCATCCATTACCGATGGCATTTTTGAAAGTGAATTATTTGGCCATGAGCGCGGCGCATTTACTGGTTGCATTGGCTGTCGCCATGGCTTAATCGACACCGCTGCAGGTGGTACATTATTTCTCGATGAGATAGGTGAACTGCCGCTAGCATTGCAGGGGCGCTTATTGCGCGTACTCGATACAGGCAACTATCGACGCCTGGGCGGCCGTGAAGATCTGCATGTTGACGTACGTATTATCTGTGCAACCCATAACAACTTACGCAAGATGGTAGAACAAGGTTTATTCAGAGCTGATTTGTATTACCGTATTGCCGGTATTTCTATTACTATTCCCCCACTACGTGAACGTCGCAGCGATATTGTACCGTTAGTTAATGCCATGCTGAAGAAAATCAAAGCACACAACGGTTCCGCAGGGCGTATTTCAGAAGAAGCCATGCTACTGTTGCAAAATTATGATTACCCGGGCAACATCCGTGAACTTCATAATATTTTGCATAAAGCGGTAACAATATCAACAGGTGGGCTTATCACACCTGATTTGTTACAATTAAACAACTTTTCAAGCGTGTTTAATAACCCATTAGCTGATAGCCCATTATCTGATCGTCATGTTGTTTCTCGTGAACATAAAAGCCATGACATCAAAAGCCATGCACCCAGCACCAATCAATCATTAACCGATGTTGAAGCAACGCATATTGAGTCATTACTGCATCAACATGATGGTCATCGTGCAAGAGTTGCCGAAGAATTACGCATTAGTGAACGTACTCTCTACAGAAAGCTCAAACAATACAATCTACAGGGTGTGGGTAAAAGCCATTAAATACTGCCAATAAATTCTAAGCCTATGACTTATATTAATTGTTGCATAAGTATTTGCAGTGTGTGCTTTTTAAACTGTCGGTAGCATGGATGCTACCGTCAAGCCTATAGGGATATATTTACGGCGTGTTTCAAAAGCAGATACTGCGAATACTTATGCAACAATTAAGACCATTAAAACTGAAACTTTTAGGCTGTAATCAAGTCTCACAAAAATAGTAAATCATATATCACTAATATGTAACAATAGACTAAAATAATGCTAAAATTTGTTCCATTCTTAACCGAATTAATTTAATAAAGGTAATAATATGCAATCAATATCAGCCATTCGCTCAGAATCACAGATACTGGCGACCAATAAAGTTTTAAAGAACACCTATGCTCTATTATCAGTAACACTCTTTTTCAGTGTTGCTATGGCGCTTGTGTCCATGGCAATCGAACCACCACGCTTCATTGGTCTAATCACCATGATCGGCGCATTCGGACTGATCTTTTTTGCACTGCCGCGTACGGCTAACTCATCAAAAGGTTTATGGGTAGTCTTTGGTATCACCGGCTTACTTGGTTTTGGTATTGGACCAATGCTAAGCGCTTACCTGCAAATGGCTAATGGTGGCCAGATTGTGGCTACTGCCTTTAGTGGCACCGGCCTTATCTTTCTTGCCCTGTCCGGTTATGCACTAACCAGTAAAAAAGACTTCAGCTTCATGGCTGGTTTTCTCATGGTTGGTCTGATTGTTGCCATAGTTGCCATGATCGCTAACATCTTCCTGCAAATGCCTGCCCTGTCACTCGCTATATCATCAGCAGTGATTCTGATCATGAGTGGATTTATTCTACATGATACAAGTGCAATTATTCGTGGTGAACAAACCAACTACATTCTGGCCACTGTTGGCATGTACCTTAGTATGTTCAATATATTCATCCACCTGCTTAGCATGTTAGGCCTGTTATCTGGTGATGATTAGAGATAACAGCTAAACCTGCAATTACCAGTATGCTGTTCAAAAAAAGCCCCGCAAATGCGGGGCTTTTTTATTTCTGTTTTACAAGTTGTTTAAATCTTAAAAAAAGTACTGACCTATAAAACATCAACATCAATCAACCAACCCTGCTCATCTTCACTTACCGCATATTGCTGACAAACCCAAAGCCCAGCTACTGCAATTAACACATCATTAAAATACACAAGCGGAATCAGGTTTCTATCCCATGGTGGTACATTAGCTTCCTGTAACCATTTTTTTAAAGGTTTAGAGTGTAAATGCCCAGCAGGATGAAAATTCTCACCACCTTTACGAAAACCTATTTTTAAAGATTCGTTAAGCAGGCTTTTATTTAAACCTTCACCCATTGAGTCAATCGATTTAATTTGAATGTTTAGTGCAGAAATAGTAACAGGTGATAAAGGCTGCCATGCTATCTCCTGCTTTAAACCATTATATTTTTCAACAGCAATAGCAGATGGACGTGTGGAGTTTAATAAATACAGATTATTCTGAAACTTTCTAATTTCAAAATCAGAAAAGGTGAGTACCGGGTTTGCATCTTGTGCTGAGTGAATGACGGCTCTATCTATTTCTTCAAGCAAATTACGCGTTGGCGATATCCCGCGTAACACTTTGTTCGATTGATTGCTGGTTATTTTGATGAACCAGTAACGCAACACGTTAAGTCGTCGCGACAGAGACAGTTTTTTTAATCGGGAAATAGACAGGGTTGAAATCACTTTAATAAAGCTGGTATTCGACGGATAGACTGGAACAGTAATTAAATTAGCCAGATCAATTGCTGCCATATCTTCCAGTACCTGCAGATTATTTGACTGCAAATCGGCGACTGTTGATAACTGCCCTGTAATCCCCGGCCAGCGTTTTTTTATTAAAGGCAGAATTTCTTTTCTAACAAAATTTCGGTCAAATGAAACATCCTGATTTGTTGGGTCTTCAATCCAGTATAAAGCATTATCGATAGCAAAATTTTCTATCTGCTGTCTTGAAAAAGACAGTAATGGGCGAAGGTGCCTATTTCTACCCAACCATCTTTGCGCAGGCATGGCAGACAAACCAGCGCTGCTTGCGGTACGAAATAACTGCAATAATAGTGTTTCTGCCTGATCATTTAAATGCTGTGCCGTAAGCAGGCAATCACCTTCTATCAAATTATTTTGTAAAGCTTCATAACGCACATTACGTGCAGCTTCTTCAGGACTCTGCCCTTGTTTATTATTGGCATCAACATATAGCACATCCAGGTGTATGGTTAATTCATCACATATAACCTGGCAATGTTTCACCCAGTCATCGGCAATAGTCTGTAAACCATGATGCACATGCACAGCACGTACCGTCAAATTTAGTGCTTTACAGCAATGTAATAATACGTGTGAATCGATACCACCACTATAAGCGACGACATAACTGGCATTTTCAGGAGGGATAGTTAACGATTCCAGTGAAGCCTGGAATCGTTTGGTAAAAGACATGGTTAGTTTAAATATGAATAAAACAGCTAGATCAACAAATAAAAATCAATCCGTTGACTCTTCCAGAAATTCACCATAAGAAGTCAAACGCTTGTAACGCTCTTCAAGTAGCTTTTCCATACCCATTTTTTCAAATTTTTCCAGAGCATCTATTAATGCCTGTTTAATATTTCTTGCGGTTTCATCAACATTACGGTGCGCACTACCTAATGGCTCACGAATAATTTGGTCAATCAAACCCGCATCGATTAGTTTTTTCGCGGTTATGCCCATCGCTTCTGCAGCAACAGGCGCTTTATCGGCACTTTTCCATAAAATCGAGGCACAGCCTTCTGGAGAAATAACCGAGTAAGTGCTGTACTCCAACATCATCACCTGATCGCCAACACCAATGGCTAATGCACCACCCGAACCCCCTTCACCAATGACTGTGCAAATAATCGGTGTTTTTAAATCAGACATTTCAAAAAGATTACGCGCAATGGCTTCGGATTGATTGCGTTCTTCAGCATCTATCCCCGGATAAGCCCCTGGCGTATCAATAAAGGTAATAACAGGCAAACGAAAGCGTTCTGCCAGTTTCATCAGACGCAATGCTTTACGATAACCCTCCGGCCTGGGCATACCAAAATTACGTCGGATATTTTCTTTGGTGTCCCGCCCTTTTTGATGACCAATGACCATGACTGGCAACCCATCAAGCCGCGCCAGCCCTCCAACTAATGCAGCGTCATCAGCAAAAGCACGGTCACCATGTAGTTGCTGAAAATCGGTAAATATACGATCGACATAATCAAATGTATAAGGTCGCATGGGGTGGCGCGCCAACTTTGATGTTTGCCATGAATCAAGTTTACTAAAAATATTTTTTGTTAATGAACGAGATTTTTCTTCCAGTTTACTTATCTCGTCACCAATATTTATTTCCGTATCATCACCCACGTATCGCAGCTCTTCAATTTTGGCTTCAAGCTCGGCGATAGGTTGTTCAAAATCAAGGTAATTAGGATTCATTATTCAAACCGGGTTGCTTTTACTGATAGAGGCTCTGCACAATTGGGAAATACTACTGTCATCTCGAGCAGCGGTAGAACAAGATCTCTCCCGCTGCTCGAGATGACAACTAGTCTGATACTCTGAACGGAAAAGATTTTTTGTGCAAAGTTCCCTGCTAATGTATTAGTACAAATAGTAGCATATTACATCATATTAATCGTTATCGCGTCTCGCTCAAATCAGAAAATATCTCACTCAGCACCGTAGTCGCATAACTTCCTGATGGCAACGAAAAGGCAAGCACAAAATTATCATTTTCGCGAAAACACTCAAACTGACCAGGGATAACCCTGCAAGCTCTGCGTTGTGCCTGCAATCTGGCAGCAATCAAACCATCACGATAAACAGGAAACTGATCAAAAATTTGTGACTCAAGTTCTTCAGCCTGCGCTGTCACCATAGCTTCACCCTCTCCCCATAATGTTGCTGTTGGGTGAATCTCATTCATGGATAGTCGTTTATTTATTTGGTTCTTGTTTATTTCATCCTTGTCTTCAGCATTCGTTGTTTCATCTTTCATGTCATCTTTAAAGCAGGCCGATTTTCCATCCAGCATAAAGACATCACCAACTAGTCGTTTGTTCCAGACATGACGTTTTATACGCTCAGACAAAATACAGTTAAACATCCAGGAACGGGCTGCTGATAGATACATGCCACGCTTATGTTTTGCTAACCTAAATCGCGGATTAGAAAACATTTTTGTTGCCTGATCGAGATTATTATAGTTACGGCCAAAACGTTGTGAGCCAAAATAGTTTGCTACGCCCTGCTCTGCTATCTCATCACAGCGCTGCTTGAGCAGGCTAAACATTTCATCACTGCAATCCGTTAATTCTCGCAGAGTAATTTTAAATGTGTTGCTTTTCAGCGCACCACGTTGTAATTTTCTATTATGACGAAAGCTCTGCAATACCTGCACATTTTCCTCTGCCTCTTTGCCATTAAAACCAGATTCAAATTCAGCCCAGTCCGGTGTTGGCTTTCCCGGCAGTTGCACACTAAACCACTGCGAGGTTATAGCATGTCGATCCTTCAAACCTGCATAAGCTACCGCCATTTTTTTTACATCACAAAATTTTGCTAACTGCTGTGCCAGCCAGTCAGTATTACAGCCACTTTTTTTAACATATATCCAGCAATGCTCACCTTCACCACTGAACTCAACAGAAATATTTTCCTCTACAATAAAGTCATTGAGATGAGTCTTTAATTTTGCTGAAACCGCTAAAGGTTGATACACTTTTTCAAAAGTATGTTCTTTATTTAAGCATGCGCTCTCTAGTTGTGTATTACTCATTTTGTGTGTTTTTCCCGAAACGATTAGTTAAAAAGCTGATGATGAAAAAAAATATTTATCTGGTTATAGTCAGTGTTTTGACTATTATGATGGCTGCTGTCATAGCTAGCTGCAGTGAAAAACCACACAAAGCACTTAATCAGGATGCCGTCATACTCGCATTTGGCGACAGTTTAACTTATGGCACAGGCACCAGCAGCAATAATGCCTATCCTGTTATTCTTCAAACACTTGTACACCGTAAAGTGATCAACGCTGGCGTACCCGGTGAAATCAGCAAGGATGGTTTAACTCGATTACCGTTTTTAATAAAACAGCACCAGCCTGAGCTCATTATTATCTGTCATGGCGGCAATGATATCCTGCGCAGGCTGGATAAAGAACAAACCAAAAACAATATCCAGAAAATGATTAATCTGGCCAAAGACAATAACAGTCAGATCATTTTAATTGCTGTACCCGAATTTGGTCTATTTTTAGATGATGCAGCATTTTACCGGACTCTGGCAGATAAAAACCAAATACCCATTGCAAGCAACATTCTGGGGGATATTCTGGGGAAAAACACCCTGAAATCGGATCATATTCATCCCAACGCCAAAGGTTATCAAATACTTGCAACAAAAATCGCTTTATTCCTTAAGCAAACAGGTGCGATACCTGAGGATTAACCATAGTTTTACAGTCATATTTTATATCTTGAAATTAGAGATTGACATTTTTTGACGTTTCGTCATATTATTACCTGATGTCAAAATCAGCGTCACATTTAGCACCCGTCATTTCACGTAAACAACGCGCACTACTTAAACGCGAAGAACTCATACTTGATGCCGCCCAATCCATGCTGCATCAACACAGTTACAACTACCTGACCATGGATCGTATTGCGGAAACGGTCGAATATTCCAAAGGCACCATTTACAATCATTTTGTCAGCAAAGAAGACCTGGTTTGCTCTCTCTCCTGTCGCTGTATAAGCAATCTTATTGATATATTCGAACGCGCCTATCAATACCAGGGCAACACACGTGAACGATATTCAGCTATCGGAATCGGTTATTCGTTATACCATCAGTTACATCCAATGGACTCACAAAATATTCAAACCGTAAAAAACAATGCCGTACGGGAAAAAGTAAGTGAGAAAAAACTTGCTGAAATGAAATTACTGGAGCAGAAAATCACGAAAATTGCACAAAGCATTGTGCAGGATGCCCTGGACTGCGGCGACCTGGATAAAAAACACCAGCAAGATGTCAGTACTATTGTATTTGGCTTCTGGTCTATGCATTACGGTGCATTGCTTCTTGATAAATCTGATATACCGCTTCATGAACTGGGCTTTAGTCCAGTGGTAAAAATGTTGTGGAAAAACGCTAACTTTTATCTGGATGGCTACCATTGGCGACCATTGAGCAAGACCACAGATTCAAAAGAACTTTTTGACAAAATCTCATCTGCATTATTTAAAGATGAATTGAAACAGTTAAAAATATAATGACACAATTCGTCAACCTCGAATGACCTGAATCAACACAACACAAGATAAAGAATAACAACTCCGGACAAAAACTATGATCGAGTCATACACACGTTGGATAATACGATGGAAGTATCTAGTTGTACTCACTTCCATGGCAGTGGTGTTTGCAGCCGCTTATGGCGGACAGTTTTTAGGGTTTAGTAACGACTACCGAATGTTTTTCGGGGAAGACAACCCGCAGTTACTCGCATTTGAAAAAATGCAAAAAACATTTAATAAAAGCGATAATATTTTATTTGTCGTCACACCAAAATCCGGAAAAGTCTTTAGTAGAGAAACACTCACCGCAATCAAAGATCTCACCGAAGAAGCCTGGCAAACGCCTTTCTCTACCCGTGTTGACTCCATCACCAATCATCAACATACCATTGCAGAAGAAGATGACCTCATGGTTGATGACCTTGTCGTTGAACCAAACGCATTAACCGATAAAGATTTATTAAAAATACAAGCCATCGCCATTAACGAACCCATGTTAGTGCATCGACTGATTTCTCCAGACAGCAGATATACCGGTGTTAATGTCACCATACAACTGCCCGGGAAAGCGCTTGATGAAGTACCAATAGCGGCTGCATTTGCCCGCGAATTAAAACAACAAATGCTGGAAGAATATCCCGAGATAGAGATTCGGCTTGTTGGCATGGCAATGATGAATAATGCATTCCCCGAAGCCAGTCAGGATGATTTTGCCAAACTATACCCATTGGCTCTAGCTTTTATTGTTTTCACCCTGTTCATTTTGTTGCGTAGCATTAGTGCCACCACTGCAGCCTTTATCATGATTATTCTTTCCATCATGACAGCAATGGGGCTTGCTGGCTGGTCAGGAATTTTACTGTCACCACCGGCCATGTCCGCACCCATTATGATTTTAACCATGGCGGTTGCTAATGCCGTGCATGTACTGGTAACCATGCGACATGAACTAGCAACCGGTAGAGAAAAAAACAGAGCCATTATTGAAAGCATGCGCATTAATTTTCGTCCCATTTTTGTCACATCGTTAACCACCATACTGGGGTTTTTAAGCTTAAACTTTAGTGACGCACCGCCGTTTCACGACCTGGGAAACATCGCTGCCATGGGCGTTGCAGCAGCATTTATTTTATCCATCACCTTCCTGCCTGCCATAGTCAGCATTGTACCGACCAAAGGAAAACGCGAAGTCGTCGGTAAACAAATGATGATACAGCTTGGTGAATTCGTTATCAAAAGGCAAAAGGCACTATTAATTGGTAACACTCTTATTATTATTCTCCTCGCATCAATGATTCCGCTGAATGAACTCAACGACAACTTTGTCGAATATTTTGATGAAAGCATCGAGTTTCGTAGCGATTCTGACTACGCTGCCGAAAACCTGACCGGTGTATATTATATTGATTACGCATTAGGCACAGGAGAATCCGGCGGTATCAGCAACCCTGATTATCTTAGCGATGTCGAAAAATTTTCACGATACTTACGCTCACAGCCAAATGTCGTCCATGTACAAACTATTTCAGATACCTTTAAACGATTAAATAGAAATATGCACGGTGATGACCCGGCACAGCATCGTTTACCTGAAGAACGAAACCTGGCTGCACAATACTTGTTGCTATATGAAATGTCACTGCCCTATGGCCTGGATTTAAACAATCAGATTGATATTGATAAATCTGCAACCAAAATTGCCGTCACCTTAAACACATTAACTTCTAATGAAGTCATTGCTTTTGATCAAGCAACTATGCAGTGGTTAGAAGAAAACACACCTGAGATTAAACTCCATACTTATAGTAGTGGCCCTACAATCATGTTTGCTCATTTAGGCAAACGTAACATTAACAGCATGCTCATTGGCACCAGTGTCGCATTGGTACTGATATCCGCTGTACTAATATTTTTCCTGGGTTCATTTAAATACGGCTTCATCAGCTTATTACCCAATCTAACACCCGCCCTCGCTGCTTTTGGTATCTGGGGTTTTACAGTTGGTCAGGTTGGTATTGGCCTGTCTGTCGTCACTGGCATGACACTCGGCATCGTAGTAGACGATACCGTGCATTTTTTAAGCAAATATTTACGCGCTCGACGAGAAAAAGGCTTAAACGCAGAAGATGCGGTACGTTACGCATTTAATAGAGTCGGACTGGCGCTACTGGTAACTTCACTAGTCCTGGTAGCAGGCTTTATGATTATGGCACAATCACATTTTTACTTAAATTCAAGCATGGGTTTATTAACCAGCGTGGTCATCATGCTCGCGCTTATTATTGACCTGACGCTGCTACCGGCACTATTGATGAAGTTTGCTGGTAAAACCCAGACTGCTAAAACAGGAGATAAATAATGCGTTCAAAAAAACAGTTTTTATTAATTATTGCGTTGCTATTCACAGCAACAATAATGAATGCAGGTTCAGCAGACAGTGATACCAAAAAAGGGCTTGCCATTGCTGTAGAAGCTGATAAAAGAGACACCGGCTTCACCGACTTTACCGCCAACATGGTGATGGAGTTACGGAATAAACAGGGTGATGTAAGCACGCGAACCATACGTTTAAAAACCCTGGAAGTGATCGGTGACGGTGACAAGTCCATGTCTATTTTTGATACACCAGCAGATGTAAAAGGCACGGCATTTCTAACTCACTCACACGCCCTCAAACCGGATGAACAATGGTTGTACTTACCCGCCTTAAAACGCGTCAAACGTATCAACTCAAAAAACAAATCCGGCCCCTTCATGGGCAGTGAATTTGCTTTTGAAGATTTAGCTTCACAGGAAATTGAAAAATACACATACAACTACATCGGTGATGAAACAGTCAATGGTATCGATTTTTATGTAATTGAACGCTACCCTGCCTACAAACATTCTGGTTACTCTCGGCAGATTGTCTGGGTGAATAAAGACAGATACGTTGCTGAAAAAATTGAATTCTATGATCGTAAAAATTCCCTGTTAAAAACCTTAAATAATACAGATTACCAGCAATATCTTGGTCAGTACTGGCGACCCAATGAAATGTTAATGGAAAACCATCAAACCGGTAAAAGTACATTGCTCACCTGGGAAAATTATCAATTTAAAACTGGCTTAACCGATAAAGACTTTAGTCGCAATAGCCTTAAACGTGCTCGTTAAAAAGCAATGGAGAATTGATAATTGATAATGAAAAATATTCGGACTTGCTGCACTACTATTGGTTTTCTTTGTTGCTATTTTGTTCCTGGATTTGTTTATAGCGCTGAGTTCTCAGGTTACATCGGTGGACAAACACGACATTTTTTTGAAGATGCTCTTAGTCCCGAACAACATAACAGCTATTTGTCTGCGGTCGCAGAGCCTGAATTTTTTCATCGCTGGGATGATGGTGCACAAAATCTTGAAGTAAAACTTTTTTACCGCATCGATCAACATGATGAGCAGCGAACACACGGTGATATTCGTGAGTTTTCCTGGACAGGTGTTTATGAAAACTGGGAAGTGCGTGCGGGCATCAGCAAAGTATTTTGGGGCGTTGCAGAAACCCAGCATCTGGTTGACATCGTCAATCAAACCGATCAGGTTGAAAACGTCGACGGTGAAGACAAACTTGGCCAACCGATGATCCACTTCAGCACTGAACGCGACTGGGGCGTTGTTGACCTTTTTATCCTGCCCGGTTTTCGCGAACGCAGTTTCCCGGGTACCCATGGTCGCCCTCGCCCACAGGTTATTGTTGATACTGATCGCAACGCCATATATGATTCCAGCGCAGGAAAGCAGCATATTGATTTTGCCGCTCGTTACTCGCACTATATTGGTGAGTGGGAATTTGGTGTTTCATTATTCACTGGCACAGGGCGTGAGCCGACGGACTTTAAACCCGTTGACATAAGCCCGGCAGGTGAACCGATTGTTGTCCCTGTTTATTCCTTAATTAACCAAATTGGCCTGGATGGTCAGGCATTTTTTGGTGACTGGACATGGAAACTGGAAGCCGCCAATACCATCGTGCGCAGCGGTGCTAAAAAAGGCATCAACAGTTTTAAAACCGTTGCTGGTTTTGAATACACCCTGGTCGGCATTCTCGAGTCCAGCATGGATTTAGGTTTTGTCGTTGAATATCACTACAGCGACCAGCGCATCAGTGACACAATTTTTGATAATGACCTGGCAACAGCATTACGTTTTGTATTAAATGATGCTCAATCCACTGAAATACTGGCGGGTTTTACCACCGATGCCGACACCCAAACCATTGGCAGCTTCATTGAGGCTTCTCGCCGTTTAGGTGAGAGCTGGACAATCGAAGCACAACTCAGAACCTTTCATGGCGCTAAAGAAGGCCGCCCGTTGTTTAGTTTTAGATTCGATGATTTTGCACAGATTGATTTGAATTATCATTTTTAACTGCCTAAAAAGCTCCCTGATTAGCCATAATATTCAGCCTAACTTAAAGACCTTGGTTCACAAAATCATTTTTATTACTGTCATCTCGACCAGAAGGAGAGATCTTATACCACGGTGGCTCAAGATCTCTCCCTCTGGTCGAGATGACAGTAGCAAGTTAAGCTGTTGTTTTACAATGAAAATATAAATATAGCTGGTTTTCATGGCTAATCAGGAAAAGCTATGCATGCAGTTTTGTATTAAGCTGGAGCCAAAGTGATATATCAACTTAAGCTTTTATGCTTTTTTCAAAATCCCAAACCCCTTAAACTTGACAATTTTGGCGTGACGAAGGTATAACCATCTACTACATCAACATAAGGAGTATGAAATGACATTAACAAAAAAACTAGGCGCTGAATTTATTGGTACATTCTGGCTTGTACTTGGAGGGTGTGGCAGCGCCGTTCTCGCAGCTACATTTCCAGAAGTTGGTATTGGTTTACTGGGCGTTTCTTTGGCTTTCGGGCTTACCGTCTTAACAATGGCCTATGCTATTGGTCATATATCTGGTTGTCATCTCAATCCTGCTGTGTCGATTGGTCTTTGGTCAAGCGGGAGATTTCCAACGGCTGAACTTGGCCCCTACATCATGGCACAGGTAGCGGGAGGCATTACTGGTGCAGCAGTTTTGTATGTTATTGCTACAGGACAGGCAGGTTTTGATGTGACAGCTGGTTTTGCATCAAATGGCTATGGAGAACATTCTCCTGGCGGGTATAGTCTGACTGCCGCATTGGTAACTGAAATAGTCATGACCTTGATGTTTCTGATAATTATTTTGGGCGCTACAGATAAACGGGCGCCACAAGGGTTTGCCCCTATTGCTATTGGTCTTGGCCTCACCCTTATCCACCTCATCAGTATTCCTGTTACTAATACATCAGTTAATCCGGCAAGAAGCACCGGGGTTGCTCTATTCCAGGGTGACTGGGCAATTTCTCAATTATGGTTATTTTGGCTTGCTCCTATCGTAGGTGCTATTTTGGCTGGAGTTATCTACCGATGGTTTGAAGCTGAGGAAAAAACTTAAGGGTACCTCTAAAAATAGAAGTGTGATTTAGGGAGTGCAGAAAATAGTGCATTTTTTACCCACAAAAGAGGAGAATAGTGGGCTATTTGACGAATTTTTGGATGAAAAAGGTGCTGTTTTATGCGTTTCCATCCTTTGGTTCGTAAACGCCACATCCGTGTGGCACTACTCATAAATCGTGCTTCTATTTTTAGATGCCCTTAAGGCAAACCAACATAGATCGTTAAAGATGCCCCGCAAAAAAACGCGCAACACTTTTAACGTCCAGTTATTTACAACGATACCAGGTTGGGGTGAATGTTTTTTATAACCCTCAACGATGCCACGCTGTCCAGTTGGTGTCGCGCCTCACTCCATCCTGTGTGCTAAACATTCAAGTGCAAATTGCACCACATAGGGTGCAGGATGCTTTGCATCAAAGGCAAGATAATGACGCATGCTTCGTTCAGACATACCTGTTTTTCTTACAACTGCGCTCTGACTTTAACCAATTTCATCTATTAATCCACGTAAATATTCGGATTTGATGTTGAGATTTTTTATATCGGGTGTCACAAGAACATCTTCTTTCGGGATTACCGTTTCACAGCTTGGGTTAGCGTAACCCAAGCTACAAATAGTTGAATAATTATAAACAACCAGTGAGTGTTGTACTTCACCATACATTCTAAAAATTAGCCAACTGGCGAATTCGTTCTATATCATCACGCACTTTCGCTGCTTCTTCAAACTCAAGGTTGCGTGAGTGTTGATACATCTGTTTTTCAAGTTGTTCCAGGGTTTTGGTTAACTGCTTCGGAGTCATTGCCTGATAGATCGCTTTCTCTTCGGCAACTTTTTGCAGTTCAATGGTTTTTCTTGAATGCTTGTCACCATAACCTGCCTCCAGTACGTCACGCACTTCTTTCACGATACCGGTGGGTGTAATACCGTGTTTTTCATTATAGGTTTGTTGTATTTCACGGCGTTGATTGGTGATATCGATAGCTTTTTGCATGGAGCCGGTTATTTTATCGGCATACAAAATGGCTTTACCATTGACGTTACGCGCAGCGCGGCCGATGCTTTGAATCATCGAACGCTCGGAGCGCAGGAAACCTTCTTTGTCAGCATCAAGGATGGCGATTAATGACACCTCCGGCATATCCAGTCCTTCTCGCAGCAGGTTAATACCAACCAGCACATCAAATTCACCCAGGCGTAAATCACGAATAATTTCGACACGCTCTACCGTATCAATATCGGAATGCAGATAACGCACACGAATACCGTGTTCAGCCAGATAATCGGTTAAATCCTCAGACATGCGTTTGGTTAAGGTTAAAATCAGGATGCGTTCATTTAATGGTAGACGCTTGTTGATTTCTGATAACACATCATCCACCTGAGTGGTAACCGGTCGCACTTCAATCTGTGGATCGAGCAAGCCTGTCGGACGTACCAGCTGTCTGGCCACGGCATCCGAATGTTCTTCTTCGTAAGGTCCGGGTGTGGCAGACACATATAAGGTTTGCGGTGACATGGCGACAAACTCGTCATATCGCAAGGGGCGATTATCTAACGCCGAGGGCAACCGAAAACCAAAGTTCACCAGATTTTCCTTGCGCGAGCGGTCGCCTTTATACATGGCACCAATCTGCGGCACTGAAACATGGCTTTCATCAATAATTAGCAGTGCTTCATCAGGCAGGTAATCAAACAGACACGGTGGCGGTTCGCCGGGGGCTCGGCTGGACAGGTAGCGGGAGTAGTTTTCAATACCGCTGCAATAACCCAGTTCGCGCATCATTTCGATATCAAACTGGGTGCGTTGTTCCAGACGTTGTGCTTCCACCAGTTTATTGTTATCGCGTAGTTCATCTAGCCGCTCACGTAGTTCGACTTTAATATGCTCAATCGCCCCCAGAATGACTTCACGCGGGGTAGCATAATGCGTTTTCGGGTAAACCGTAAAGCGCGCAACTTTTTTAATCAGCTCACCGGTCAGCGGGTCAAAAATACTGAGATTTTCAATTTCATCGTCAAACAGCTCGATGCGGATAGCTTCGCGCTCGGAATCTGCCGGGTGGATATCAATCACCTCTCCTCTTACCCGATACGTACCACGACGCAACTCAACGTCATTTCGCAGATATTGTAATTCTGCCAGCCGTCTTAATATATTGCGCTGGTCAACCACATCACCACGCACCAGATGCAAAATCATGGCAAAGTAGGATTCAGGATCACCCAGGCCGTAAATCGCGGAAACCGTGGCAACAATAATAGTGTCTTCTCTTTCCATTAATGCTTTAGTAGCAGACAGTCGCATTTGTTCGATATGCTCATTCACCGATGCATCTTTTTCGATGAAAGTATCACTCGCTGGCACATAGGCCTCAGGCTGATAATAATCATAATACGAGACAAAATATTCCACCGCATTATTCGGGAAGAATTCTTTCATTTCCCCATAAAGCTGCGCTGCCAGCGTTTTATTGGGTGCCATAATGATAGTCGGGCGTTGCAAATGGTTAATCACATTTGCCACGGTGAAAGTTTTCCCTGAACCAGTCACACCCAATAAGGTCTGCCTGGCAAGACCATTTTCAAAACCTTCATTCAATACCGCAATAGCTGTCGGCTGATCCCCAGTGGGTTGATAATCTGTCTGTAATTCAAACTTTTTCAACATAATTATTCTGCACCACTACATTACATAGTAAAAATAAATTAAACTCATGGGATTGTAATTACTAATTACTAATTACTAATTACGGATTACGGATTACGGTTTTTTTGGTTGTTATCTCAACGTATTACTTATTGCGTTGTTTCAGGTAACAACCAATAAGTCAACAACCACCCAATTCGTAATTAGTAATTAGTAATTATCACCCGGACACCACATTGAAAATATCACTTTCAAATCGCATACAAAGAGTTAAACCTTCACCTACCCTGGCTATTACCGCTTTAGCCAGCCAACTTCGCGCTGAAGGCCGCGATGTTATTGGTCTTGCTGCTGGCGAACCTGATTTTGATACCCCTGATTACATTAAACAGGCCGCTATTGAAGCCATCAATAAAGGGTACACCAAATACACTGCGGTGGATGGTACTGCGACACTCAAACAAGCCATTATAAACAAGTTCAAACGCGAAAATGGTTTTGATTTTACCGCTGAACAAGTTCTAGTCTCTGTCGGTGGCAAACAGGCGTTTTATAATTTATGCCAGACTTTATTGAACGAAGGCGATGAGGTTATTATCCCCGCACCTTACTGGGTGTCTTATCCCGACATTGTCAAACTGGCGGATGCAACCCCGGTGATTGTTGAAGGTGAGATAAGCCAGTCTTTTAAAATTACTGCCGAACAATTGCAGCAGGCCATCACCGAGAAAACCAAACTGGTTATTATCAACAGCCCGTCTAATCCATCGGGTAAAGCCTATAGCCGAGCGGAGCTTAAAGCACTAGGCGATGTCTTAGTAAAACACCCGAACATCGTAGTGATGACCGATGACATCTACGAACACATCGTATGGTCGGATGAAGGATTTGTTAATATTTTAAATGCCTGCCCGGAATTAGCTGAACAAACCGTGGTGATTAACGGGGTATCCAAAGCCTACTCTATGACCGGCTGGCGCATAGGTTATAGCGGAGGCCCTGCTGAGCTGATAAAAGGCATGAAAAAGATACAGTCGCAAAGCACATCCAATCCAACATCCATTGCACAATACGCGGCGCAGGCGGCTCTTGAGGGTGATCAAAGTTTTCTTAAAGACATGTGTGAAATTTTTAAACAGCGCCATGATTATGTCTATGAAACACTCAAAGCAATGTCAGGTGTAAAGGTTTTACCCAGTGATGGTACATTTTACAGCTTCCCCTGTTTTCAGGCAGTCATCGATCGTATGGATGGCATAGAGAATGATGTGCAACTAGCACAACTGCTGCTGGAAAAAGCCGATGTCGCACTAGTGCCGGGGTCAGCGTTTGGTTTAGCAGGTTACATAAGGTTATCATTTGCAACTGATATGAACAGCCTGGAAAAAGCCCTGAATAGAATAAAACAAACTATCGAATAATTTGTATAAATCTGATTTTTTCTGACAAACAGTATCATAATGAAATGTCTGCATTCGACACTTAGCAGACATTAAAAACTAAACCCCCTCAATCCCCCTTTGAAAAAAGGGGGAGGTAAAAAGGCTTTAGTCCCTCCCTTTTTGAAAGGGAGGTTAGGAGGGTTTGTTTTTTCTGTGTGTCCGCTAATGACCGAATTCAGTCATTCAATCATTCAATCATTACACAAGATAAAAAATCCTGTGTAACCATGTAACACTGCTCCATCCTTTGGATCGTAAAACGCTAAACCATACACCACTACTAACTAATCATCTGATTATTGTCGCTATAACGCTTATTAAGTGTTGACCGAAGCACCTCAAATCGGTAGCATACCGCCTTCCAATAAGGGCGCAAACCCTGCTAGATATTCCTCGATAGCTCAGTTGGTAGAGCAACGGACTGTTAATCCGTTTGTCGTTGGTTCGAACCCAACTCGAGGAGCCATATAAATCAAAAGCTTAGCGTTTTCGCTAGGCTTTTTTTATCCCCTTTTTTTATTTCTAAAGGCGCATTTATGGCACACTAACAATTAATACCTAAATCCTGCAAGTGATTGTGCATAATAAAACCATGCTTATATAGCACGGCCTGTAAATCAAATAAAAAAAGATAAGTTATTAGACCATGCCCACTCTTCACTGGCTAAATAAAGATCAAGCGATAAAAACCGCCAAACAATCCGCCTACCGATTATTGGAGGAAGTGCCCGAACTTTCTTATGGCGATGCAGATAATGAGAACCTGTTAATTCAGGGCGATAATCTTGAAGCATTAAAAGCCTTGATTCCGTTTTATGCTGGTAAGGTGAAATGTGTTTATATTGATCCGCCGTATAATACGAAAAGTGCATTTGAACACTATGATGATAATTTGGAGCATAGTCAGTGGTTGTCTTTAATATATCCACGTCTTGAGTTATTGCGGGAATTGTTATCTGAATATGGGAGTATTTGGGTTTCGATTGATGATAGTGAAGCTCACTATTTAAAAGTAATAATGGATGAGATATTTGGCAGAAATAATTTTGTTGCTAATGTTGTTTGGGAAAAAAAATATTCTCCTCAAAATGATGCTAAATGGTTATCAGATAGCCATGACCACATTTATTGTTATGCAAAAAACAAAATTACTTGGCGACCAAATTTATTACCACGAACAAAGGAGATGAATAATAGATACAAGAACCCAGATAATGATCAACGAGGCGTATGGAAACCTGCTGATTTTTCAGTTAAAACTTATAGCAAGCTAAATGATTACATTATAAAACTACCCTCTGGTAGAGATGTAAAACCACCTGAAAGCAGGTGCTGGGGCTCTTCTCAAGATCGCTTGAAAGAGCTAATTGCGGATAATCGAATATGGTTTGGAAAGGATGGCAATAATGTTCCTTCACTCAAAAAGTTTTTAACTGAAGTTAAGGATGGCGTTGTTTCTAAAACAATTTGGTTCCGTGATGAAGTTGATGACAATCAAAAAGCTAAAAAGGAAATAAAGGAATTAAAGCTCGGCACAACATTTGATACACCCAAACCAGAAAAATTATTACAACGAATTTTAACAATGGCATCACTTGATGGTGATCTTGTTTTAGACTCCTTCATCGGCTCCGGAACAACTGCCGCAGTAGCCCAAAAAATGAACCGCAGATACATCGGTATAGAAATCGGTGATCACGCAAAAACCCACTGCCAACCACGTTTACAAAAAGTTATTGATGGTGAACAAGGCGGCATTTCAAAATCGGTTAATTGGCAAGGCGGCGGTGGCTTTCGATTCTGCAAACTAGGTCAAACTGTTTTTGATGAATACGGCTGCTTAAATCCTGATATTAAGTTCCCTACCCTGGCGGCACATATCTGGTATATGGAAACTCGAACCACCCTGACAAAGAAAAAACGCTCTCCGCTAATTGGTGTGTACAAGGATACAGCTTATTACCTGCTGTATAACGGCATTCTGGGCGATAAGCGCCCGGACGGTGGCAATGTACTTACCAGCAAAGTATTAAACAGCCTGCATGAGTTTAATGTACACAAGGGCAAGATTGTAATTTACGGCGAAACCACCCGCCTGGGTTGTGCACGATTAGAACAGGCCAATATCACCTTTAAACAAATCCCCTACGATGTTGGCAGTTTATAAGGCCGGAGATAACAATAATAATGTTTACCTTAAAAAAATATCAGCAACGCGCCATTGATACCTTAGAGGTATTTTTAAACCGTTGTAAACAAGGTCAATCGGTTTCAGCCGCCTACGCAGAAACGATCAAAGAACAGGGTATGCCAGAACTGGCCTATAAAGATTATGGCTTTGAGAAGGTACCTTATGTGTGTGTGCGTATTCCCACTGGTGGCGGTAAAACCATTTTAGGCTCTTACACGGTCTCGATTGCCGCCAGTCGATTTCTGGATACCGATTATCCAATTACCTTATGGCTAGTACCAAGCAATATCATTCGCCTGCAAACCGTTGAAGCTTTAAAAACGCCAGGACATCCTTATCGAGAAAAACTTGACACTGCTTTTAATCATCAGGTATTAGTACTGGATGTGGATGAAGTTACGCAGATCCGCCCACAGGACATAGGCAATAAGGCGATAGTAGTGGTATCTACGCTGGCTAATCTACGAGTGAAGGACACTTCTGGCCGTAAAATATATGCTTACCACGAAAACTTTGAACCTCATTTTGCTAAAGTACCAAATAACCACCCAGGGCTGGCGAAGCTGGAAAAAGTTAACGAGGAAGATATACAGGAAAATGGTTTAAGCCAAAATGAAATCGGCAAAATCAAATATTCTTTTGCTAATTTGCTAGCTCTCTATGAACCCCTGGTCATTATAGATGAAGCACATAACGCCAGAACATCCTTAACCTTTGAAACGTTACGCCGCATTCATCCTAAAGTGGTAGTTGAGTTCACCGCAACGCCCAACACATCAAGTACCAATGGTAGCAATGTGCTTTACCATGTTTCTGCTGCAGAATTAAAAGCGGAAGAAATGATTAAGTTGCCGATTATTTTGACTGAACATCAAAACTGGCAGGATGCGGTACGTGATGCCGTTATTAACAGAAACAAGCTGGCGATAGATGCACAAAAGGATACTGACTATATTCGCCCTATTGCATTATTTCAGGCTGAACCTAAAAACAACGAAGTCACTGTTGAAGTATTAAAAAGTTATCTCACTAAAGAATTAAACATCGATGAAAAAAAGATTGCGGTTGCCACGGGCAAACAACGAGAACTGGATGGCCTGAATCTATTTGAACAAAGCTGTCCTATTGAACACATCATTACCATTGAAGCCCTGAAAGAAGGCTGGGATTGCTCTTTTGCGTATGTATTTTGCTCCGTAAAACAGGTGAGTTCGAGCAAGGATGCAGAACAGTTATTAGGCCGTGTATTGCGTATGCCTTATGCAAAACGCAGAGTGATTGAAGATTTAAACCGTGCTTATGCTCACCTTGCAACCTCAAAGTTTAGCCGTGCCGCTCATGAGTTAACAGACAAACTCATTGCCATGGGTTTTGAAGAAATGGAAGTGGCCGCTTTTCTGAGACAGCAGGAGCCTACTGAAGGACAGGGACATTTATTTGATGGCTATGAACAAAAAGTAGCTGAGGACTTTGCCCATTACAAAGCAAAAATACCGGCTGTAGTGGTAGAGCTACCCGCTATGCCGGACATTAGTGATTTATCAGAGAACGAGAAAAAACAACTGGCAATGACTCAGGGTGGTGAAATAACACTGATTCGAGTAAGCGGTGAAGTAACTGAAAAAATCGAACAGCTACTAGTCAATGCTGTTACCAAAAAAACCGACAAAACAAGCATTCAACGAGATTGTCGAATACATAACCAGGCAATCACAGCCGCTAAAAGTCCCGCTGAACAGGGTAAAATATTTGGTCACTTACCAATGTTAAGTGTTCTTTATCAAGGTGAGCTTGACCTTATTGAACCAGAAACTTTTCTAACTGCAGGTGAATGGAGCTTATTAAACTACCCGGCACAACTGAATAATTTTTGCATCGAGGAAAGCACACACAGCTTTGCCATTGATATGGATGGCAGACAAGTGTCTTACCATATTGCAGATGAAAAAGAAGTTGTTAGCTTCAACGATAGTTTTCTGGATGTGACTGAAAATGATTTGATTCGCTGGCTGGATCGAGAGTTACGCCAGGTTGACGTAATTCAGTCAGAAATGATTAAATTTTTATCCGCCTTGATTAATCACCTTTTACAGCAACCAGGCATAAGTTTAACTGCGTTAGTCAGAAACAAGTTTCCATTATCATGAGCCATAAGAGACTTGATTAAAATTTTTCGTAAACGTGCTCAGAAAGCCGGTTATCAAAAGACGCTGTTTGGTAATGATAGAGAAATCAGCTTATCAGATCAGTTTATTTATGAATTCAAGCCCAGCCATTACCCGTCCAGATCACCCTACTACTCGGGCCGGTACAAGTTTCAGAAACACTATTTTCCCGTTCATATGATTGAAGACCTAAAAGCACAGGGGGAGGAATACGAATGCGCGAAAGCAATAGATGGTCTTACAGACATCAAATACTGGATTCGTAACCTGGTAAAACGCGACCATGCTTCCTTCTGGCTTCCGCTGGCACATAACAAATTCTACCCGGATTTTGTTTGTGAATTGAAGGATGGCCGTATGTTAGTAGTGGAATACAAAGGCGATGCTTATGTCAGCAATGACGATTCAGCCGAAAAACGCACTGTCGGTAATTTATGGGCTGAAACCAGTAATGGAAAATGCCTGTTTATTATGACTGTGGAACAGGATGATGATGGCCGGGATGTACGCCAGCAGATTCTTTCTCTGTTAAAAGTGTAGTTCTTAAAATAAGGCTATGTCACCGTTAAGTGTGGAATTTTTAAAAAGCCATCTTTTTCAATAACTT
>CAZALW010000009.1:0-25501 GCA_964485705.1 uncultured Thiotrichaceae bacterium | reverse complement strand
ACGGAACCGTCATCATCCACTAACAGAGCCACGATGTAATTCGGGTTATAGGCAATGTCAATATTTTCCAGCCCCATTTCTGTTTTTTGGTGGCGATGGTGTTTGGAGTGGTTGGCTGGGTCGCTGGTGAACTGAATCTGGTCTTTTACCAGTTCATAAGCGGCACCCTGGCCATCCTGATGGTTCCAGTTTTCCCATTTTTCGTCTTTAAAACGCGCTAGCCCGCCTTCGGTTGCCATCCATATTTCACCGTTTTTACCCATGGCAAGTCCATACACCCAGTCATTGGGTAAACCGCCATTAGTGTTTTCTACAGTGAATAGATCCCATTTGCTGGCATCATCGAGATTGCCGCCACGGATGCGGTTAGCACCGGACCAGGTGGCGATCCAGATGTCTCCTTTATGCGTTTTCAGGACATCGTAAACAAAGGCATCACCCAGACCCTGAGGAATATTGTAGCTGCGCCACGTGCCGTTTTTTTTATTTAATATGGACAGGCCGCCGCCATAGGTGCCGATCACAATTTCACCGTCCATTATACTGAGATGGAGTATGCCGTTGGCGAGCAGGCCGTTACGTGTGTCGTACAGTTTGTAATCGTCGGTGTTGATGTTGTAACGAATCACACCACCCGAGGTGCCAACCCACATTAGATTGCCATCGGCGATAATGCGTTTAACATTGCGCTGACCAACACGGAAATGGGTGAATTTGGTATCGGGATCGGCTTTGTTACCCCGGTGTGCCTGCCCGGATTGTGGAGGTAGGTCATCATTTTTGGTAATGGGCGTGGCTGACATGGTTATCGGTTGCGACACAGTTGCAACTTCAGCCTGTGTATTCATGCTATCAAAAAAGTAGCCAACACCGAGAATAATGGTAGTAACGCCCAGAAGAAAAGTCGGTTTTATGTTCATGTTCGTGATGGTTTCCGCTCAAACATTTATTGAGCCAGACGTGTTACACCGCGTTTGCTGCCCACCCATATTTCGCCTGAGGGCAGGGCAGCGATGCTATAAACATTGTTTTCCAGCAGGCCGATGCTCTGGTTATAGGTAATCCAGGTTTTGCCGTCGAAACGGCTAAGTCCGTTGTTGGTACCGAACCACAGCGTGCCGTTGATGTCCTGGGCAATACTGTAGACAATGTTACCGGCAAGGCCGTCAGCGGTGGTGTAATTGGTCCATTGCTTTCCATCATAATGACTGACACCGCCGCCCCAGGTTCCGGCCCATACACTGTCATCACGGCTATCAACAGTCAGCGAGAAGACATAAGCAGGGTTGTAAGTTTCGTTGCCCTGGTGCAGTACGCTAAGATCATGTCGCGAGCGGGTTCCCAGACCGGTATTGGGGCTGGCCGCTAAATTTGCCACATTGGTCGCGCCCAGGCCGTCTTTGTGAGACCACTCTGACCAGGTGTTACCGTCATACATGGAAATACCGCCTTCGGTGCCAAACCAGATGCGATTTTGCGAGTCAATGTCGAGTGCATAAACCCATTCATTAATCAGTTCTTTAAAAAAAGTTTTAAACTGCATGGTTTCCAGATCCACACTGTTGGCACCGGCCCAGGTGCCAATCCACAACGGTCCGTTTTTCTGTTCAATGAAGGCATAAACCCAGTAATCCGCCAGGCCGTGCATCGGGAAATACACATCCCAGTTGCCATCTTTGTAGCGCGAGGTGCCACCAGCGTTGGTGCCAAACCAGGTATAACCCTTACTATCAACATAGATGGCAAAAATATATTCATTGGCCAGACCGTGTTCTCGGGTGAAGGTATTTAACAGGCGGTGATCTGTCAGTGCTATTTCCAGCGCCCCGGTAGAGGTGCCAACCCACAGACTGTTGTGGTTTTCGTTATATGCAAGCGAGCGCACAAATACTTCACTGCCAACCTCAAAACTTTCCAGTACTTTATGTGGCATGGCAGTGGTCAGTGATTGGATGTTTATGTTCGACTTTGTGACCGGCTTTGGACTAGCGTTTATTTCTATTGCAGGTGATGTTGCCGTGTCTTTTTCAGCGTGGTCAGAACAGGAGAGAATGGTTAGCAGAGTAAAAAAGAAAATAAATTGCTTGCGCCATGGTTTTGCCATTAGTGAAAACTTCTTAAATAGGAAATCACATCATACATGTCGTCATTTTTTAGTACGCCACGAAATCCGGGCATGATGATGCGACCATTGAGTATGATTTCATACAACTGAGCATCCGCTTTCATCAGTGCGTGACTGCGGCGAAAGTCAGGTGTGCCAGCAAGTGTGCCTCTACCGTTGCTACCGTGGCATGCCTGGCAGTAGGTTGCATAGATGGTTTGGCCTTTGAAAAAATCACCGCCATGAACACTGGACATCATAGCTGTACTCAGCAGGATTACTGTTAAACATCGTCTGATGTTGTGGTAACTGTTATGCTGCATGACTGTTCATCCCGTTTTTTAAATGTACCTGTTTTAATCGTTGCTGTTCTACCCGCTGCTGTTCTAACTTTTCCAGTTGTAATTCCAGCTGTCTGGTTTTTTTTTGGTTTATGCGCAGACCCAGCTCGCCTTTACGGTAGGCTTGTGCCAGACGTTTGATTGACCAGTCATCATTGATCTTTTGTCCATGCCGGAGCCAGTATTGTGCTAATTCATAGTCTACTCGTAACTCAAGCCCGCCTTCTTCGTAGGCAAGAGCCAGTACATGTATTGCTCGTACATGATTTTGCTTTGCTGATTGGGTAAATAAATTTAAAGCCTTTTTATTGTCTTTTTTTATGCCTTCACCGTATGCATACATACGAGCCAGCTCAAACTGCGCTTCTGCATCGCCAAGTGTGGCCGCTTTTTTGAACCATTCAATCGCTTCTTCATTTTTTTCAGCTTTGTCCAGCTTGTAGCCAAGTCGAACCATCGCTGGCGCATAACCGGCTTCTGCCGCTTTGCGATAGTGCTTGATGGCGCTAATGAGATCAGCTTTGTTAAACGCTTTTTCAGCTAACTTCACCTGTTCTTCAGGTGTTAACTGTGTCTGCTCTTTAGTTACTTTTTCAGTTGTTTCTGCCAGTGTATACGCCGGTGTGAGTAGCAAACTGCAAACCAGAAAACATCGCAGGGACTTGTTAAATGTAGACGACATCATTATTCCTCTTTCATACCGGGTCGAATAAATGTCTGGAACACATATTCGGTAATGTCGGCAATTTGCTGGTCGTTGAGCACTTTTCCCCAGGCGGGCATTTCACGACCTGAAACCCCTTTTTTAATGGCGCCAAATAAAAGCGGACGGTTAAAGCGTGCCTGGCTTGCCGGGTGTTGAAAATTACGCGGCCTTGGGTAAATGAAATGGGCTCGTGGGCCGTCACCCTTGCCGCTATTGCCGTGGCAGGCGGTGCAGTTTTGCAGGTAATATGCCTGACCGGTTTGTGCATTGCCAATTAATGTTACTGATATAGGCTGATTAAACAAGGCTGTATCGGTAGCTTGTTGTATGCTGTCTGATTCTTTTAACTGGTCGTGCAATATAGCCATGCCAACAGCGGATGCTGTGTGCGGTTGTCGTGTGTGTGAGCCGGTTGTTGAGGCTGTAGTGGTTGCTTTCAGCATGAAAGTGTCGCGAATATAATCCACCACTGCCTCGATTTCCTGTGTATTAAGCCGGCTGGAAAAAGCCGTCATCGCTGTACCAGGGCGACCATATGTTACTGAACGTATCATGCGTTCTCTGGGCAAATCTTCAACCACGTCCATCATTGAAAAATTAACTGGCTGTGGGTTAAGCGACATTTTACCCCAGGTTGCACCAGCACCGTCTTCACCGTGGCACACCGAGCAGGTTGTAGTATATGTTTTTGCTGATTCCGGACTCGCTGCAATATTGTTTGCTGTTGCCATGCTATAAATGAACAGGCAGAGGTAAAGGCAAATTCGAGTTATAAACATCATAATGGTTTCAGATGACAGGAAAATTGTGTATTTATAAGCGTCATATTTTAATTATTAAATAATATGATATTAAATACCATGTTTTAAGTTTATTATTGTGACTAAGTTACTGTATTTGATTGTTAAATCGTAATATAGGTCAGCTTGCATAAATAAAGTTAAATAGACGCTAGTAATTGCCGAGCTGTTTTGTTATTAGTATATAGGGCACCTCTATTCAAATTAAACCACGGATATAACACATAATGCGAATATTTAATCTATTTGCCTTTATTCTTTTAGTGCTGTTGCAGGCTTGTGCAACATCATCAGATCAGCAGGTAGAAAAGTTAGCGCCATTGTATTTCCCACCACCGCCTGAGAAACCACGTTACGTGTTTGAGCGTGTTGTACAGTCAAGCAGTCAAATTGACAAAAAAGATCAGACATCGGCGTTGCGTGAAATGCTTACCGGTGAGTCAAGCAGCGCTAAGACGATGGCCAAACCTTTTGATGTGGCTGTCTGCCAGGGCATTATTTTTGTCAGCGATACCGTGCAACGCAGTGTCCTGGTTTTTGATATACCGGGTAAACGTTTTTTTGAAATAGGTAAAGATAAACCGGGTACCTTGCGTAAACCGCTGGGTCTGGATACGGATGACAGCTGTAATCTATATGTTGCAGATACCACTACGAGCACTATTATGGTGTTTGATCAAACCGGTCGATATATCAATTCGCTTGGTGGAAAAGAATGGTTTGATCGCCTGACTCATGTGGCTGTTGATGGCGAAGGTAAACGTATTTATGCCGTGGATACGGGCGGGGTCGGCAGTAAAAATCATCATGTGCGTGTATTTGATGTAGCAACCGGCAAACACCTTAGTGATATTGGTCAACGCGGTGATAAACAAGGTGAGTTAAATCTACCTCGTGATATTGAGGTCGATGACAACGGCGCTGTTTATGTGGTTGATGGTGGTAATTTCAGAGTGCAAATATTTAACCGCGATGGCGATTTTGTTCGGCAGGTGGGCAAGCTAGGACGGCAATACGGTCACTTTGCCAGGCCTAAAGGTATTGCCATTAACCCACAGGGTAATATTTTTGTCAGTGATGCCGCACATGGCAATTTTCAGATTTTTAATCCCGAGGGTCAGTTATTGCTGTTTGTCGGCAGCCGCTCTGAAAAATTTGAGCGTGCCTCCTATATGCTGCCAGCAGGTATTGATATTGATGAAGATGGTCGCGTTTACATGATCGACCAGTATTTTCGTAAACTGGATGTTTATAGACCAGTCGATTTGAAAGAAGATGAGGGTTTTCTTGGTGCCTGGCCGGTAAATTCTGTAAAAAAATAGTTGTCTGAAATAGCCAGAAGTCAATTTGTCATCTTATTAACGTGTCTCGATTAAGTTTTAAATATTGGCGGAAAATAAACATTATGAACGAAACAGCATCCATTAGTGACGTGTCCTTACCCGAGTGGGTCAACCATTTTCCTGACCTTAAAGGTGTTGATGATGAAATATGGCGACAGGTAGCCAGTGCTGCAAAAGAAGTGGTATTACCTGCAGGTACGGCAGTGTTTAATGACGGTGATGCCTGTGAGAACTATATTATGATGCTTGAAGGCATAACCCGGGTTTACAAAACCTTTGAAAATGGACGTGAAATGTTGCTGTACAGGGTGAATGTGGGTGAAACCTGTAGCCTGACTACGTCCATCTTGCTGGCCGGAGGTAAATACACCGCGAGTGCGATAACGGAAACCGAATGCCGCGCCATGGTTATACCGGTGCAGCGATTTCATCATGCTTTTGACCAGTCCAAAGGTTTTCGTGATTTTGTTTGCGCGGCCTTTGGTGGACGCATACGTGATTTTATCATGCTGCTCGAATCCATAGCCACACGTAATGTGGATGTGCGCATGGCACGTTGGCTGACTGAGAATAAATCAGGGAACAATCATGTTGAAATTTCGCATAAGGCACTGGCATTCGAGCTGGGCACGGCACGAGAAGTGGTGAGTCGCCATTTAAAAGAATTTGAAGAAAATGGCTGGATAAAGCTGTCACGTGCAAATATCGAGCTGATAGATCTGGATGCTATGCACCTGCTTATTGACGGGTTGCGTGCATAGGGAGATTTCTTTGTAGCTTGCAGGTTGGTGCCTCACCCCTACCAATGACTCTTATTATCTCGATCAACGGGAGAGGGTTTTTCTGTTTTCTCATGGACGAGTGAGAACGAGTGAATTTATTAAGACGTTTCGACTTCCGTTTTCGTGATCCAGCCAATTTTTTCAGGACATCCCCGCAATACTCTTGCACTCATTCTTAAAATAAGTATTCTTGATATATATCAAGAAAATACGTGTGTACGTGCAACTAAGTCTAAAGGTGGCGTTGTGGTGAGGTACGCCTGCAAAAAAACTTACGAGCAGTTATCTGAATATAAATCCTGATAGCTGACGATGTTAGCGCTTTTTGGTTTTATTGTATAAATCGTTGCAGAAGTATTCGCAGTGTGTGCTTTTGAAACACGCCGTAAATATATCCCTATAGGCTTGACGGTAGCGTCCATGCTACCGACAGTTTAAAAAGCACACACTGCGAATACTTCTGCAACGATTAATAGCAAGCTGTCTTTGAGCTGATAAAACACCGTAAGTTTATGTGCTGGTTCTAAACTGACAGGCAATTAATACAGGTCAACAGGTTTAATACAAAATATAACAGGTCACATGAATTAGTTTCATTCATGGTGACTCAGTCACCAATTTTTTTTGAGAGATATCATATTATTGTTTTTATCATAAAGTTTTGCTTCTTACCTTTTTAAACACCTAACCAGGGTGCAGGAGTCTCTGATATCAATAAGATAAAATATAGTGTTATGCGGGGGTTGGTGTTAGGTGCTATGTGTGCAGGCAGCATAGGTTTAGCTAATGCAGGTGTAGTTGGTAGTAAACATGATTTAACGGCAGCGACTGGTGGTGCTCAGCAGCTCACTGCTGCAACCGACAACGTTTGTGTGTTTTGTCACACGCCTCACGGTTCCGATACTACTGCACCGGTGCCGTTGTGGAATAAAGTGTTAACCCCCGGTACTGCTTATCAGCAGTATTCAGATTTACAGCTACCCACCTTTGATTCTGCTGAAGCGCCTGTTGGTTCGGTATCGCTTGCCTGCTTATCCTGTCATGACGGTACCCAGGCAATGGACGTGGTCATTAATATGCCGGGTACCGGTGGTCATAATATATCGGGTGCCGAGATTGATGGCACAGGCGTTGGTGTCATGACTGGAACACCTGTGCCCATGCTTGGTGTTGATCTGACTAATGACCACCCGATTAGCATGCAATATGCGGCTGGTGGTCCAGTGGCAGCAGATCCGGATGGTCAATACACCGGTAATCTGGGTGATCCGGACTTTAAAAAACCGTTTAAAGAAACCATCAACAATAATCCAATCTGGTGGGTAGACAGCCCCATTGGCACCACCGGCACCCGGGAAAAAACAGACATGATTCTTTATGCTCGAAATGATCTTGGCACGGTGCAGCCATTTGTTGAATGCGGCAGTTGTCATGACCCGCATAATGACACAACTGCTGGCCCTGCATCAGTGCAATTCTTGCGTATCGATAACAGCGCAAGCCGAATCTGCATAGCCTGCCATGAAAAGTAACCATAGCCTGAGCGTTATTATTGTCGTTATTACTGCCGTTATTATTGCCGTTAATACTGCGGTTTCAAATAAAACCCGGTGTAAAGCCTTGTGTGTGGCAGTTGATTGCAATACCCCGGGCTTTTTTTATGGGCTGTATTTTTATAGTCGCAGAGGGTATAAAAATGTTGTTGCTTAAAGCTGAAATTATAACACTCAGTATAAAGTATCGATCTGTGGTGGCCGGGTTATGTCTTAGCCTGAGTGGCCTTGCCATTGCGACTGATAGTGTGACAACACAACAGCTCATAACACAGAAGGCGGCAATAACAAATGCAGCTAAGCATGTCGGGTCGTCAGCCCGGTTATTTGCAAAGGTTGGTGATGAAGTCATTACGTTTGATCAGTACCAGCAGTCATTTCAACGTGCGCTTAGAATCAAATTTTATCATGCCAAACCACCTGAAACCGGGCTGTCCAAAGTCTATAAAACGGTGGCCGATGAGCTAATTATGCGTCAGCTTTTGTTGCAGGAAGCGCAAAGACGACAATTAATCGCCGATGAAACAGCAATAAACAAAATCCTTGCACAGTATGACCAGCGTTATGCAGGTAGCACACGGTGGTTGCGACAGCGGAATGTTCTGTTAAAAAACCTGCGAAAAAAACTCAGTGATGATGATGTTTTGCAGCAGCTGGAAAACCAGGTGCGTAATGTTGTACCACCTACTGTAAAACAGTTAAAACAATTTTATCTGGATAACCCGGGAAAATTTACCGAGCCAACGCAGCAGAAACTGTCCCTGGTATTGTTAAAAGTTGATCCGTCGTCATCGTCAGATGTGTGGGCTGCGGCATTAAAAAAAGGTCAGAAATTGGTGCGGCAATTGCGTAATGGTGCAGATTTTGCTGAGTTGGCTCGGCTACATTCCAGTGATGTTTCCGCCAGACAGGGTGGTGATATGGGTTATGTACACCGTGAAATGTTGGCTGAGGAAGCGCAAAAGGTGGTTGATAAGCTGAAACCTGGTGAGCTGTCTGATGCTTTTCGTGTATTACAGGGCATTGCTGTTTTACGACTGGATGGTCGAAAAACTGCGCAATTAAGAGATTTTAATGATGTGGCAGATCGTGCCAGACGACTCTGGATGCGAGATAAAAGTGAATCTGCCTGGGCTTTTTTACAGGAGAAACTGCACCTTGATACGCCAGTGACTGTTTTTAATGACATGCATAACAACATGAATAACAGTAGGCAAAATGACACGCACAAAAAGCAAAATAATAAAAACCAAAGCAATGATGTTTGATGTGCCTGGCAGAATGCAAAAAGCAAATAGTCATTACATCAATGGTTGTCATGAGTTTGTCGGCTGTTCAGCTTAACGCTCAGCAGAAGCAGTTTAGCTGGCAGGGTGAGCTGGGTTACGATTTTCTTTCAAATCAGTTTGAGTCTGGAGCCGACATTACAGAACACACGGGCTTGTTGCGCCTGGATGCGGCGGGTTTTCTTTACCAGCCATGGTTTGCCAGAGTAAATGGGGGTATTGGTTTGTTTTTCAGGCAGACAGAAACGGGAGAGGTTGATTCCACCGCTAATGATGTTAGTGGCAATGTGATGTTGCGTCTGCTTCCTGAAAGTCGGTTTCCTTTAGAGCTTTTTGCTGAAAAAACAGACAGCCGGACAGACACGGATTTGGTTGGTCTACAGATAGACCGTACCCGCTATGGTTTTAATCAACGTTATACTTCGTCAGGTGGTGCATCTTTTAATTTTGGTTATGAGCGTACAGAGCAGACGAATGCGAATGCAAGCGCAAACACAGGTATTGAAAAGGAAGAAATTCGCGAAGACCATACGGATTTACTGAAAGCCGGTTTTAGTAAAGCCTTTGGTGCGCACTCGATTATTTTTGATGCTAATGTCAATCGTGTTGACAGAGTTGGTAGTGCGGATTTGACCAAAACTACATTTTCAACCTTGCGCCATTCCTACCGCCCCTCGGCTGAATTTTCCGCTGAAGATATGCTGACATATAACCAGAATGATATTACCACTGATCGTTCCCGCTTCACCTCAGATTTTTATCAACTAAACAGTTTTGCTTTCTGGCGACCACGAAGTAGTAAAAATTTGCGCATCAATGGTGCCATACGCGCACTCACCAGAGTGACACAAAACCAGCAGTCCGAAGTCGATGCGCATACCGCTTCCGGAACGCTGGGTGCGACCTATGAATGGTCACCAAGGTGGCTATTCAGCGCTAATTTGGGTGTTTCAGGTGTAGAAACGGATACTGAGGAGAGTTCGACTTCAAACTTTCAGGACATTCGTGCTGTATATACATCAAAAAATTATAAACCGATGGGGTTTGATGCGAGTTGGTTCAGCGCTATTAATTTACGTAATAACCAGGATGATATCAGTGTGCAGGAAGCGGGTGCGGAGATTGGTTATAACCTTGACCGGCATTTTTTAGCTAAAGAAGGTCGTCGGCTTTCCTTCAGGGGCAGTCAGAGTCTCAATTTTACTGAAGACAGTGTTGAATTTAGCAGCCAGAGGTTGCTCACCAGTGTGTCACTCAACTGGAATCAGCGCTCAGCGTCCAGTACTGGCATGGCAATGGCATCATTCAGCGATAGTCGAACCTATGGCACTGGACCTGGCGGTAACAGCATTGAAAGTGAGTTCCAGATTATTAATCTACATGCCTCAATTGATAACAAGCTGTCGAACCGTTCTGCCATTATGGGCAATATTACTTTACAGGCGACACGTAATTTCAGACCAGGTATTGCCGGAATTATTGATGAAGGAAATGGTGAGGTGAAACCAACAACAACGCTGGATATTACTTATTACAAAATGGCGTTGTTCCAGGTGCCGCGCCTGTCATTTTATTCCACACTGCGTTTTGTTAGAGAATCTTTTGTTCCGGTGGTGGGTAATGTTGTGGATGAAAATGGTCGGGACAACAAACTTTGGGAAAATCGGCTTGAGTATTCAATCGGGCGATTGCAGTTTAGTGCCATCAGTCGGATTTCAGAAGTTAGAAATAAGGAGCAGAGCTATTTTTTATTCCAGGTGCGGCGTATGTTAGGGGGGTATTAAATGAACAAATATTTAAAACGACTGGCTGGGTGTAATACAGAAAGAGATTTTAATATCAATCTGTTGGTGCTGCTGGTTTTGTTTTTGTTGATTGTGGTTACACTGGATTTAATTACCCCCCGGTCGGCACATGCTGAATACGGTGATGTTGTGATTAATAATTACTCTGATCAGGCAGGTATGCGACCCGTGGTATTTTCGCACTGGTTTCATCGTATCCGCTTTCGCTGCAAAGTTTGTCATGCTGACATCGGTTTTGAGTTTAAAGCGGGTGGCAATGACATTGACATGCTGAAGATAATTGATGGTGAGTATTGCGGTGCCTGCCATGACGGTGAAGTCGCCTGGTCGGTGGAGCAGTGTGATTTATGCCATTCAGGTCAGCCGGGTACGGAAACGCATGTGCATGGCAGTACTTTACAAAAACTGAAAGCGCCCTTGAGTACTGGCGTTAAGTGAGGGCATGCAGATGATGATCACTTTACATCGGCTTATAAAAACAGGCACTGCAATATTAATCCCCCTATTTGTTATGCAAACAGCGGGTCAGGCACTGGCGGCAGATCCTAACACTTTCAATCGTTTAATGGCTCCCGCTTCCGAACGTAACCCGCCACCGGCAGAGGATGGAATACACGATCCGACATCACCCGGCGTGCTTCAGTTACAAGCACCGAAAGAAGCTTTTATGGGGTTAGAAAAAAGTAAATCAGGCAACTATATCAACTGGGTAAAATCGCTGGAGAATACAAAGATAAATCCACGGTTTGATAAGATTGATCCGGATGCTAAACCGGTGATTATGGATCTTAATATTGTACGTGAAGTAAAAGGCACCATGCCTAACGTGGTTTTTCCGCATAAGCAACACACTGAATGGCTGGATTGCTCAAACTGTCACCCGGCAATCTTTATTCCGCAAAAAGGCGCTAATGACATAAGCATGGCAGCTATTTTACTCGGTGAAAAATGTGGTGTATGTCATGGCAAAGTGGCGTTTCCGATATCTGAGTGCAGGCTTTGTCATTCACAGAAAAAAATAAAGAAAAAAGCGTCGGCAGAAGTCAAAAAATAGGGAGATCCTCATGCATTGTTTAATAAAAAAATGTTCATCAAAACAAGGTTTTATTTGCATGTTTTTGACGATGTCGTTGTTATACGGTGCATCGGCAAACGGTGTGCAAAAGGATGACAGTGATTTTACTGTATTAACCAAACTTAAATTTTTCTCCTGGCTGGTTAATGATTCGCCGACAGTGAATCGAATTTTGAAAAGTGCAGACAGCGAGGCAATTGCACAGTTGGAGAAGTCACGTGACCTGTTGCAACAGGCGCAGTCTTTATACGGTGAAGGTGAATATTTACTTGCTGAAAAAAATATCGCCGCTGGCATAAAGGAAATGACGAGTGTTTCGCGCAAGATAAAAGACAAGGGTAGAGTTGAACGTGCACGTAAAAAACTTTTTCATGAATTGAAGCAGCGTGTACAGACTTTTGCTGATATTTTTGAACGTGTCGCTAAAGAGAAAAATGACAAACTTATTGACGCCATGCTGGATCAAAAAAAGTTGCAGAAAACAATGGATGAAGCTGACGTACTTTATAGTGATGGTCAGTTGGCTCTGGCCAATCAACGGATGAAGCAGGCAGCGGATCTGGTGGAGCAAGCGCTAAGCGCTGCCAGAGATAAAGATGTGCTGCTTCATGAGCTGAGTTTTGACAGCCCGAAAGATGAATACGACTATGAAAAAAAACGCAATGAGAGTTATGTTTTGTTGATTAGACTGTTACAGGAAAAACGAACCGTGTCTGATGCAAGTCGCCAGTATGTCAATAAAATTGTAGCTGCTAATAAAGGTGTAGTTAAACAGGCGGAAGAATACGCAGCTAAAGGTGATATCAAAGCAGCGATTAAAGTGCTTGAAAAGAGCACAGATAAACTGTCTCGCGCATTGCGCATGGCAGGCGCGCCTTTTTGAGTAGATGGTTTTTATGCTCTGGACTTTTTAATTTTTAGTGGTTACTGAGATGATGAAATTTAAACTGATATTTACAGTATTTATTGTGCTTTTTTTAGCTTCGTCAGGCATTGTTCATGCTGCACCTGACGAACCACGTTTTCAGACACTAGAAAAACTGTTGACCATATCTTCTGCTGCCAAAAGTATTCATGAAAGCGATAGTGCGGCTGCTAAAAAAAAGCAGGCAGATGCGATTGAACTGTTTGAACAGGCAAAAACCGCTGCCGATGAGGGTGATGATGAACGTGCTAAGGCGTTGTTAGATGAAGCCACAAAAATGATGTTTTCTGCAACCAGAATGATTCAGAAAAAAGGTGACTTCAGAGAAAAATATTTACGTGACTTTGATACACGTCTGGCAAGTATTGATGCTCTGTGTGTGGCATACCGCAATATTCGCAAAGAAAAAGGTCTGGGCGTGCCGGAAGATGGCGAGCTTTTTCCATTCGTACAAAAAAAACTCGCGGTTGCCAAACAGTTAAAGCAGCAGGATCGTTTAAAAGAAGGCCGTCAGGTACTGGATGAAGCTTATGTGGCTGCCAAGGTTGCGATTGGGCAATTGCGAGGTGGCGAAACACTGGTGCGTTCATTGAATTTTGAAACACCCAAAGATGAGTATCATTACGAGATTGAACGAAATGATACTCATCGTATGCTGGTGACTATTCTATTAAAAGAAAAAGTTAAGGCCAGTAACGGGGTGAAAAAAACAGTTGATAAATTTATGGCGAAGGCAAAAGTTTTAAGACAAAAAGCAGATAAGCAGGCTGAAGATGGTGACTATGAGGCGGCTATTAGCACACTGGAACAATCAACAGATGAAATCGTGCGTGCAATCCGTAGTGCGGGTGTATTTATACCTAGTTAATAACAGGATGAATGGTTTTGTTTATGGTTAAGGTTTTACTAAAATTAGTTGCCTCGTTAAACAGGGTCGGTGTCTTATTGTTGTGCTTAAACGCTCTGCCTGCAATAGCAGCAGACTGGCAAGCTTTAGCAAACGATGGCCTGCATGACCCTGCTAATATGGGTTTAAAATGGCTACAAAATCCAGCTAGTGCATTGAGTCGGTTACCCGCTGACAGCGCTGGTAATAAGGTTGACTGGGTGCGAGCTATCGAAGATGGATATATCCACCCGCGTAGTGGTTTAAATAGTACAAAGCCACCAAAATTGCTCGATACAAATATTTTGTTGAATAATACAGGCAGTTTGCCACGGGTGATTTTTCCGCACCGGCAACATACCATGTGGCTGGCTTGTGAAAATTGCCATGACAAGATTTTTAAAGAAAAAGCCGGTGCGACACCGATAACCATGTTAAAAATACTTGAAGGAGAATATTGTGGAGTTTGCCATGGTGCGGTTGCTTTCCCATTGACGGAGTGTAATCGCTGTCATGTGGTGCCATGGAATAAAACAGGCGATAGAACAGGAGATAAAGCAGGCAATCAAAACCCGGTTGCACACTCTCCCTGATAAATACTAAAAAGAGTGGTTTGGGTGATTGTTTTGCAGCACGTTTCCCCTCTTTGTCTGCGACAACTTTTATTTACTATTAAAAAGGCTAACCGGAAAAAAGTTTGTGTAACATGGTTTTACAAGAGTTTCCAGGGCATATATTGGCAGTGAAAAAGCCAGTTTTACTGTTGCTTATAATAAGCGTTTTACTGGTGCCAGCGGTTAATGCTGAATATGGTGATGTTGTACTTAATCGATCTTCAAGCGAAGAGGAGGTGCGGCCGGTGATCTTTCCGCACTGGTTTCACCGCATACGTTTTCAGTGTCGAGTCTGCCATCAGGAATTGGGCTTTGAAATGCGAGTGGGTGCAAATAAAGTGACTATGGAAGAAATCATCGACGGAAAATTTTGTGGTGCCTGCCATAATGGTGAAATAGCATGGTCAGTTGATAATTGTGATTTATGTCATTCTGCTTTACCTGGAACGCCAGCTAGCATTGTCAGGGGACACCAGACAATGGGACCCGGTATTTGGTAAACAGCAATGAAACTAAGCAGATACAGCAAAATTTTATGCATTATTCTGCTATCAGGTGCAGTATTAAGCGGCTGTGCGACAACGGCGGGACTGGTCGGCTTTGGCAAGATATCTGAAGGTGACATTCTGGCGGAAGTCTGCGTTGAAAACAGCAACTTGTTAAAATTCTGGAGCAGCATTAGCGGTGAACTGCAGCTCAGACCATCGCGCCTTTCGGTTCAAACTTCGGCGACTCAAACTCCGGCGATAAAACGGATTCGCTTGATTTCTCCGACTGCGGTTGCAGCACAGGCAACCGATGTTTTCATTGCCGATAGCGGGCAAAAGAAAATATTCAAATATGACCGTGCTACACAAACCATTTCGGTGTTTGCCAATGTGCCGGATATGGGCAATAAAGTCAGCCTGCATGTTGATCGAGGGTTATTGGTATATCTGGTGAACCAGGTAACGGCAACAACCGTGCAGTACGATATTGACGGTAGAAGACTTAAGGTTTTTGAAAATGCAGCAGAACTGACTCAACCGGTTGCCGTTACCGTGGATGATATTCAGGCAGAGATTTTTATTGCTGATCAGTTACGTGCGCATGTGCTGGTATTTAATCGCGGCGGTGGTATCAATCGGGTAATTAATGCGCCCAAAGGCGGTAAAGATAAAATTCAGAGCATCACTGCCATGGCATTTGCCAAAAACCAGCTGTACCTGGTTGACCGTACCGGGCACCAGATTTTTGCGCTGTCGCCTACCGGCAAATTCCGTTATGTCTTTGGCGCGGATGAGCTGGTTGCGCCTGGTGTCATAGCCGTTGACGACGAAGGTCGGGTGTTTGTGTTTGATGCGGCAAACAATGCTATCAAGGTTTATCGTGGCGGTCTGTTTGAGGGCGAACTGGGTGATGCTGATACCGGCACTGCGTCCAGATTTCAGCAGGTATCGGGTTTATGGGTCGATGGTGATTTGCTTTATGTCGCCGATGCGGCCAGTGCCAGTGTCAAAATATTCAGCATAGCGCCGCCATGCGAGCAATGAAGAACCGGATTTACAGCACCTTGCTGACAGCGGTTTTCATTTCTGTTCTGTTTGCCTGTGCCCAGGCTCCGGTACAGATGAGTTATTTTCCTGATGACGACAGGGCGCAGTCAGTGCTGTTGTGGCCGGATCCGCCTGCAGTGCCTCGCTACCGGTATGCCGGGCAATTACTCGGCGATAAAAATTTTTCCGAGGCAGAATCACATGAACCCGGTACTTTTGAAAAGATGCTGCACTGGATAGCCGGTCTGGGCATTGATGAAGATAATAGTCATATGCTGGTGCGGCCACAGTCAGGGATGGTGGCAGGCAGTCGTACTTATGTCACGGATGTCGGTCGGGGTGCTATTTTTGTGTTTGATGCTGCAGTGGCTGAACTGCAAATCTGGTCACTGGCGGATAAGGCAGCTAATTTTATCTCGCCCATCGGCATTACTGCCGGGCCGGGGCAGACCGTGCTGGTAGCAGATTCAGAATTGAAACGTATTGTCCGCCTTGATAAAGAGGGTACACCACTAGGCAGTTTTGGCAGTGATGTATTGTTAAGACCCACCGGACTTGCACGTGATGCAAACAGCGGTTTGACCTTTGTGGTTGATACCCGGGCACATGATATCAAGGTGTTTGATGATGACGGACAATTACTGCGTCGCATTGGCGGTCCGGGTATCGCTGCGGGTGAATTTAATTCGCCAACCCACATCACCATTGCGGATCAGCGTTTATATGTCAGTGATACCCTGAATGCACGGGTGCAGGTGTTGACCTTTGACGGTGTACCGATTAATTCAATTGGCAAACGTGGGCTTTACCTTGGTAATTTGACACGACCCAAAGGCGTTGCCGTTGGTCTTGATGGTCATATCCATGTGGTTGAGTCGTATTATGATCATCTGCTGGTATTTTCTGATACGGGCAGCTTTTTGTTGCCTATCGGCGGCAGTGGTAACAACATCGGCCAGTTTTATCTGCCAGCGGGAGCCTGGAGTGATGAACAGGGGCGTATCTATATTGCGGACATGTACAATGCTCGCGTCATTATTTTCCAGTATCTTGGGGGCTAGAGCCGTGTTATTTGTTGTTAAAGCAACTTGTCGGTATCACTTAGTCATAACACTGATGTTTTGTTTGCTGAGTTTGCCAGTGCTTGCGGCACCGATTTCAGATATTGCTGCGACCAAACACAATCTGTCGGTGACTGGCACGGGTACGGTAACGGCAACCTCCGATGACCAGATATGTGTGTTCTGCCACACGCCACACGGGGCATCGGCTTTTCCCGGTGCACCATTGTGGAATCGTCAGTTATCGAATCAAACCTATACCACTTATACATCGTCATCACTGGATGCGGAAGACATTATGGGGCAGCTTGATCAGCCTGGTGGTAGCTCCAAACTTTGCCTGTCCTGCCATGATGGTACGCTTGCTATTGGCACGGTGAATGTGCTTGGTGGTCAGCAGAATGTGGATATAAGATTAAGCGGCACAGAGGCTGATGGCACGATGCCACCTGGCTCCGGTTTACAGACTGGCTTTACCCGTGATCTGGGCACTGATTTAACGAATGATCACCCGATCTCACTGACTTATGATACCAATCTGGCGAATATTGATAGAGAATTGTTTGACCCGGTAGTGGCTGCGCATATCGGCGTGCGTGCGCCCGGGATTAGACCGCTGGTACCACTGGAAGCCACCGGCATCGGCGGAACGCCGCAGATACAGTGTGCTACCTGCCACGACCCGCACAGTCGTGATACTGACCTTACGGTGAATTCCAAGTTTTTGCGTTTAAATCGCTTTCAGCAAGCTGCGCCGGTTGGTGGTGCGTTTGATGCCGTCAATGACATTGTCTGTTTGTCATGCCACGATAAAGATGGCTGGAATACATCGGCACATGCCTCACCAGTGGTGGCCAATGAAGCCTATACTGTTGCCGAGGCTGATTTGCGAGAGTTTCCAGTCGCACTACCAGTGTGGCAGGCTTCCTGCCTGAACTGTCACGATACCCATAGCGTACATGGTTCCCGGCGTTTATTACGCGAAGGCACTGATGCTGTCGGTTCGCCCAAAAGTGGTGGTAATCCAGCGCTAGAAGAAACCTGTTATCAGTGCCATAGCGCAATTGCTGTGGTGAGTAATGCATCCGGTGAAATCAAGGATATTCAGTCTGATTTTCTGCTGGCACGGCGTATGCCTATCACCAGTGCCGACCAGGCAGCAGGTACTGAGGTGCATGATATTAGTGATGCTGATTTTATCGAAAGCACCACTTTACTGGGTAAGTTTAACCTGACGAACCGCCATGCAGAGTGTACCGATTGCCATAATCCACATCGGGTAATGCGTAATTCGCTGTTTAATGATACTGGCAATGCACTGGAGCCAACGCATGACCATAGTGCCGGTCACAGTAATATTGCGTCCGGTGCTTTGCGTGGTTCATGGGGGGTTGAGCCAGTGTATGGTGCAACAGAATTCCCCAGTCTGCCGTTAAGTTATCAGCTGAAAACAGGTGATGGAGGTATCGGGGCAAGCACCGCTGTCAACAGTAACTGGGTGACGCGTGAGTATCAGATCTGTCTTAAATGCCATTCAGATTTTGGTTATAGCGATAATAATGCCTTTCCAACTGGCAACAGACCTAACCTTAGTGTGGCCGGTGGTGGTACGCCACCCAATGCCAAAGGTCTCGGCAGCTTAACTCAGTACACCAACCAGGCGATGGAGTTTCAGACACCGTTGAGCCATACTGGTGAGCCGGGCGGATTGACTGGCTCCGGTGCCGGTTCCAACTTTGAAGGCGGTGCTCATTTTAATCACCGTTCCTGGCACCCGGTAATGCGAGCAACCGGACGTACACCGGGTTTGCGTAACGCCAATGGCAATGTCTGGGTAGCACCCTGGGAAAATGACGTGGGGTCACAGACCATGTATTGTTCAGATTGTCACGGCAGTGATACCACTGCGGCGACTGTTGTGCCTGCGGGTAATAACCCATGGGGGCCACACGGTTCCAACAATGATTTTATTCTCAAGGGGTCATGGGATAGAAATACCGGCAATGCAGCGACCACAGGTAGCGGTTTATGTTTTAAATGCCATGAATATGCGGTTTATGCCAGCGAGAATTCTGAAGGTAGGAGCAGTGGTTTCAGTGGTGCCGGAGAGTCTAACCTGCATGCCTTCCACGCAAAAAGGGTGGGCAAACCTCTGCAGTGCATGTGGTGTCATGTTGCCGTGCCGCACGGCTGGAAAAATAAGGCACTGCTGGTGAATTTGAATGACGTCGGCGCTGAGGCCGGCCTGCCGGCAAACACCGAGATAGCCATTGGCGGCAATGCGGATGTGTATAATCAGGAGCCGTATTACTTCAATGCCAAGCTCAAGATCAGAACCTTTGCCCAGAGTGGTCAGTGGCAAGATACCAATTGTGGTTCTGCAGGAGCGAATATACCCGGCAATACGACAACAGTTGGTAAAGACTGGATGGATGATGTATGTTCCAATCCGCCATAAAGTCCGCCATGAAATCCACCATGAAATCCGCCAAAAAATCCATGCAGGCACTGTCTTCATTAAAGCTGAGTTTTGCCGCCATGGTAGCTTTGTTGTCTGCTATATTATTTTCCTATTTTGAGCAAAGCCAGTCGGTACTGTGGTTAGCCATACCCTTGCTGGTGCTGGCAGTTAATCTGCTGTTTGCCATGACATATAACCCGCGCATCCGGCAGAACAGCGGTTTGCTGATGTTTCATATTTGCCTGTTGGCAATGGTGCTGCTGGCGGCATTAGGTCAGCTTACCAGTATGAAAGGTCGGGTCGAAATTATGCAGGGACAGGTGTTTGACAGCAAGCAGGCGACAGTTGTGCAGCAAGGTCCCTGGCATTCGCTGCGAGCTTTAAATAAGGTTGATTTTGAACAAAGACACTTTCAGGTTAACTATAGCCAGGGTCTGCGCCGTGGCGCGACCCATTCGCAGTTGTTAGTCAATGGTGAGTCTTTTGTTGTTGGTGATAACCTGCCTTTTAATCACCAGGGCTACCGTTTTTATACCACTTCCAACAAAGGTTATGCCGTAATATTGAACTGGTATGGCAAAGACGGTAAGACAAGTCAGGGAGCAATCCATTTTCCATCGTATCCTTTATATGACTGGAAACAGGATAATCAGTGGTTCACCCCCGCCGGGCAGTTACTGAAAATGAGTTTTGTCAGCGCCATACAGCCGCAGACCGATACTAGCTGGCAACTGGAAAGCAGTCAGGCGGCAGGCTCACTGCAGATTGAAGCGGCGACAGGCAAACAGCAAGTACTAAAAGTGGGTCAGCGGATAAGGCTGCAGGCTGGTGAGCTTGAGTTTGTCGAAGTACGCATGTGGATGGGTTACAGTATTTTCTACAACCCATGGCTGATCTGGTTTTTTGCCGTCTCCCTTGTTGGTGTGTTTGGTTTGGCCTGGCATTATTATTTGAAACTGGGGCCGCGTAAATTGCCGGCACGAGAGATCAGTTCTGTTCGAGGTAAACGTGCCGTTCACCCTGTTTGAAGTAGAAATTGCTTTTTTCTATGTTTCTGTTGCTGTTTTTATTGTTGCCAGTGTGCTTGTCTGGGCAGCGCTACTGCTAAATAAAACAGCGTATAAAATTCTTTTTATCAGCATCACGCTGGTTGTTTTTACAACGGCAGTTTCCATCACCCTGCGCTGGATACAGACTGGTCATGGTCCTTTCATGACGCTGTATGATGTATTGTTAAGCAATCTATTTACCCTGGGATTTATTTTCCTTCTAACCTATAAGCTGGTTGTGAGATCTCGTCCGGCAGCACTGTTTGTATTGCCGTTGTTGGCTCTAATGGCTGTCTGGGCGGCAACCACCAGTATGACACCGGTGGCACTGCCAGAAACCTATAACACAGTATTATTATGGATTCATGTCGGTGTCGGTAAGGTGTTTCTGGGTTTATGTTTAACCGCATTCGGGCTGGCGGCGGTTTTATTGATGCGTCACAGTATCAGTATTAATGGATTTAAACACATGCCTGCCAGTATGGAACTGGATGATCTGGCATGGCGTTTCATGGCGGTGGCATTTGTGTTTCACAGCCTGATGTTAATTGCCGGTGCAGTCTGGGCGCAGGATGCCTGGGGACGATTCTGGGCATGGGATTCGCTGGAAACCTGGGCATTTATCACCTGGCTGGTAATGGGTCTTAGCCTGCATGCTCGCGTTACCTGGTCATTGCCGGCATGGACAGGCTGGCTGCTGATTATCACCGTGTTTATGCTGGCCATGCTCACTTTTCTGGGCGTACCGTTTAGCAGCATCGGCCCGCATAAGGGTATTATGTAAGGTGTGAGTTCGGTCATTAGCGGACGTTTAAAAATTAAAAATATAGTCCGCGAAGAACGCAAAAGACATCTGAATAAGATTTGAATTACGAATATGAAACGACAGGATATTAGATTAAAAGCAGTATTGCTGACTGCTGTGCTGGTTAGTGCGGTAGCGTTGATTGTTACCTTCTGGCCGGATATTAATAAGCAGCAAGCATCGGTGGTTGGCGTATTGCCAGCATATTCAGAGACAGCAGTGCAGTTTAATAACGCTGTCAATGCGTTACGTGAGCGTCGATACTGGCAAGCGATTGAAGGTTTTCGAGGCGTGCTTGATGAGGTTCCAACCATGCCGGAGGCATATGTCAATATTGGCTTTGCACAGCTGGAATTAAAACAGTACGAGCTGGCGAAACAGGCTTTTAATACCTCACTTGAGCTACGTGCAAATCAGATCAATGCCTATTGGGGACTGGCGATTAGCCATGAAGGTTTATGTGAAATACCGGCAGCAATTGGTGCCATGAAAACTTTTGTGCATCTGGCAAAGCATGACAGTCCATATCTAAGAAGAGCCAACGCTGCATTGTGGGAGTGGGATCAGCTAAAACAAGCCGCGCAGATACGTGATGAAAAGCAGATTATCTGTCCATAATAACAGCCTTAACTTAAGCATGGTTGGGGTGAATGTTTTTTTAAGAGCCCCAACAAACCACAACGGTGCTTACTCCGTCCGTTGGTTTGTAAACGGCACATCCCTGTGCCACTACTGTTGAGGTTCGTGCCTCACCTCAACCTACGGTACTAACTTTAGCTTCTCAATGTACACTTAAGTCATCACTGGTGATTATTCATGCCAGACACATCTCAATATGCTTTGCGGTCAGGTTTTCCGGGTCAAGTGGTTCGCACATAAAAAATCCCTGCAGTTGGTCACAGCCTATTTTAATTAAATGGTCACGCTGATAGGCGTGTTCAATACCTTCGGCAACCACTTTTATGTTCATATCATGGGCAAGTTTAATCAGGTGGTGTATTAAAATTTCACTACGACCACCGCAGCCAATTTTTTTAGTAAAACACTGATCTATTTTTATGGTGTGAACCGGTAGGTCACAAAGATTATTTAATGGCGACTGGCCAGTGCCAAAATCATCCAGACTTATTTCAGCACCTAAGGTAATCAATGCTTCACAAAACCGCAATACTTTCGAACTGTTCTTAAGGTTTGTGCTTTCGGTTAATTCAAACTCAAAGTCGCTGAGGTCTAAATTATAGCGTTGGCAAATATCATATAATTTTTGTGCGTGTAAGCCATCTTCGCATTGTAATAAAGAGACATTAACCGCTATTTTAACCTTATGGTTTAGTTGTTTGCGTAAGCGGATTAAATCTTTACAGCTTTGTTCAAATACCCACAGGCCTAAATCACAAATCAGCTCATGTTCTTCAGCAAGTGAAACAAACTTGTCAGGTGGCAATAAACCAAGTTCCGGGTGTTGCCAGCGAACTAGCGCCTCCAGCATAATAAATTGTCCTGATTGGCTGTCGTAACGTGGTTGGTATTGCAGTTTTAGCTGTTGGTTGTGAACCGCATGAAATAATTCTAGTGGTGAGCAGTCTCTACTAATAATAGCCATGCCTTCGGCTACTGCTGGTGTTTTTTTGTTAAAACCTAAGGCATTAAACATTTTTGTTCTCATTTTTTTAAAAAAAGTACACGTCCTTGTGTTGACTATCACCCAGCTAAAAGAATATATCGCTCTGTAGGTTGGGGTGAGGCACGAACCCCAACAAGTTACGATGAATAAAACCGTTGGGGTTCGTGCCTCACCCCAAGCTACGAACTAAGTTTAATCATGGTGTTTCTATTTCGATTTCGTCGGCTATGCCATTAACCAAACCGTTAACATTCTCGTCTTTGATTTTGACAAGGTGGTCACCTGTAGATGTTGCGTTAATGAAGTCATCCTGCGTTATTTCATCATCGGTGGTATTTTCAAACTCGGTTTCGCCTGTACCACTGATACCGTTAAAGTCAACACTGAATGTCACTCCGAGAATCTGAATGGTGGCATTAGCAATAAAGTCTTGCAGATTGCCCTGGACGATAATGTCATCTGATTCTTTTACTTCAACTTCTGTTGCCGTAAAACCATTACTGCTGTCATTTTCATGACCTTCCACTTCGACAAAGGTACCAGTGATAAGGTCGCTTATATTAAAGGTTGGGCTTGGACTAGCACTCACATCATCTTCAAATTGTGTGCCGGTTGTTACGGTGACAGTGATTTCTTGACCTGATACAGGAATAAGGGTGAAGCTGTTTCCAGCAACATCAATCGTGCCAATGCTTGCATGGACTTTTATATTGCCATCTTCAAGCTTAACTTCTGTTGCCACTAATATGCCATTAACAATCTTGCCTTCTACTTCAATGCGAAGATCGTCTTTCAGAGTTAATGTAGTAGGTTCGAATGTTGCATTGCTGGCATCAACAGGGATGCCATTGACTTTGAAATTGGTGTTGATGTCAGTAAAATCAGTAATCAGTCCTTCAAGTTCAAACTCATCAGTATCATCTATCGAATCATCTTCGGCTTCTATCTCAGTTGCACTGATAGTATTTGTGTTGGTGTCAAAAGTACCTTTTACTTCAACTAACTGACCATCTGCTAAACCATTAGGTAAGTCATCAAGAATCGCGCTGGTATGATTAACAGTTATTAGGCTTCCCAGTTTAAAAATAGTACCGTCTAATTCTGATATTGTGCCTTTAATTTCAACTATATCGTCAGGTGCAAAGACTATGTCTTCAAGCTCAACTCGTGTTGCCAGAAGCTCACCGCTTGAATTGAAGAAACCACTAACTTCAATATTATTGTCGTTATCAATGCTAGTAAAATCGAACGTCTCACCTGCGCCAAGGGTTACATCATCTGAAATATCAAAAGTTGTACTAGTGCTGTCAATAATGATAGTTACACCTAACACGGTGAAGCTACGTGTTAGATTGTCAACATTAGGATTAAGTGGAAGCAAGTCAGAAACAGGTCCCTGTAATTCATCATCAAAACGAATGCTGGTTGCCGTACCCGTTACACCATCAGCATTGATGCTGCCGTTAACTTTTACCACCATGCCGATGGCTAAATCACCTTCCGTGCCATCCAGGTTGCCATCTACATCAAACGTAGCGTTACCAGTCTCAAACTTAACCCCATTAACAATAACACTGCCAAACCCGGTAATACTACCCGATGAAATAAACCCCGAGCCACCAATGCCAGCTAAACCGCCACTACTACCACCACAGGCAACAAGGGTTAATGCGATTGCTGCACTCAATGCGCTTTTTGTAAGTAAGGTTTTCATTACTGTTCTCCGGAACTTTCTTGTTCATAATAATAGATGCCCAGACTGACGTAACTCGCATTTTCGTCATCCGGTTCAACTTCATGTTCGGTTATCCACGCATCGAGTTGTTCGAGCAAGACCTGGGATTGTTTATTAGATAATTTTTTAAATTTATCTATAGCATTCTTATTAAGTAACGCGCTGGACACTTTTCGTTGATAACGTTTATTGTTGTTTTCATCGGTTAAGTTATGATCGATAGTGTTGAGTAATTCGCTTGTATCAGTACCGAGTATACGGATAATTTCTTCAGAGTCTTTACCAGGTACGTAAGCCTGTTTGATTAAATGCGCCATATTGTCTTCTACTTTTATACACTCAGCATTAAGTAGCAGATCCAGCATGGCTTTAGTGGTAATGTCGCCACTGTATTGTTTTACCAGGGCGGCGAAAGAGCCGTCTTCATCGCTCAGTGGTAACGCTTTTGCATTACCCTGTGCGTCAGTGAAGCGGTCTTCATTAACCCAGCCGCTGATGACTCGGACAGCACGATTATATTTTTGTTCAACATCCGTACGCTGCGTTTGCTCCAGGTCGTTTAAGCGTTTGACTTCTTTACGTGATAAGCCGGTTTGTGCAGATACGCTGGAAACGGTGGTTTTTTGTTGATTTTTTTTGCCGATAGCATAGGCTTCATCAACGTAAGTTTTTCGCGCCAGCTCTTCAAAGCTGCCGCAGGAGACACCGTTACGAAGCAGTACGCGTATTAAAGGGCGCAAGACCTTCATTGCGCTTTCATTTATAATGGTGTTTATTGAATCGTTCATAAATATGCTTCAGTTTTAATTTCCTATAATTGGGATTATATTCCCATAAGCAGAAAAGTCAATCACTTTATATGAAATAAATATTGTAACTACTCAACCTCATCAAAAAAACAGAACACATTCACCAGTAGTAGCACAAGGATGTGCTGTTTACGGACCAAAGGATGGACGAAGCACACGAAGATCACGAAGTTTTAAAGCATATTAGGCAAAATATACCCGT